>CAZVFF010000065.1:0-10364 GCA_964626395.1 uncultured Iamiaceae bacterium
ACCCGACCTGTTGCCCGCGGAACACCTCGACGAGATGTGTCCGCTGATCGACCGGATCATCACCGAGAAGAACAACGGCTTGTACCGCTGCGGATGCGCCACCACCCAGGACGCCTACCAGGCCGCGTACGACCGGTTGTGGGTCGTGATGGACGAACTGGAGGAACGCCTCGCGACCCGACGGTTCCTGCTGGGCGACACGATCACCGAAGCCGACGTGCGCCTGTTCACCACGCTCGTGCGCTTCGACGCCGTGTACCACGGCCATTTCAAGTGCAACCGCAACAAGCTGTCCGAGATGGAGAATCTGTGGGGCTACGCCCGGGACCTGTTCACCACCCCCGGGTTCGGTGACACGATCGACTTCACCCAGATCAAGACCCACTACCACGTGGTGCACACCGACCTGAACCCGACCGGAATCGTGCCGGCCGGTCCGGATCTCGACAACTGGTTGGAACCCCACGGTCGGGAACGCCTGGGTGGTGAACCCTTCGGGGACGGCACCCCGCCGGGGCCGCCACCGGCCGACGAGGTCGTGCCCGCGGGCCACACACCGCTGGCCGGCTGATCGGGCCCGACCGGATCCGGCCCTGCGTCGGGTCGCCCGTACCGACCGGCGGACGCCACCCGCGGGAAACGAGCTCAGTGACCGACGGTGAACCGACGGTTCGGGTGCGCGACGTTCTCGATCTCGTCGACGTACGCCAGGGCGAAGTCCGTACCGGAGATCTCCGACGACCCGTCGTCCTTGGTCACCAACAGGTCGCCGCCGGTCCGGTACGCGCCCGTCGTTTCACCCGGCGCGTACGAGCCGTAGAGCGCGGCGGGGCTCACGTAGAACCACCGCAACGTCTCCGGCGCCTCGAGCAACAGGTCCAGCACCCGGGCGTGCGCGAGGGATTCGGGTTTCCACTCCTCACGGAACTCCGGGGTGTCGACGAGCCTGGGGCCGTCCGGTGTGACCAGCGACGACCCGGCACCCCCGACGAAGGACAGCCGCGCGTCATGGGTGATCGCAGCGTCGATCAGCATCGGCGTGTGTGCCGCGAGGCCGTCGTCGATGGCGATCGCGTGCAACGACACGACCAGATCGTCCGCGTCAGTGGCGGCCGCGGCGACGACCACGGGGTCGGTCACCGACCCGATCCGGTACTCGACCCCGTCGAGGGGATCGGTGGGTTCGTGACGGCTGTAGGAGACGACCCGATGACCTCGACGGACCGCCTCGGCGGCGATGTTGCCGCCCGTGAAGCCGGTTCCTCCGATGATCACCACGGTCGTCATGTCACGTCCTCGCATCCGTCGGGACCACTGCGACAGCGGACCCGTCGACGGTGCGAACCGTCTCCGGCGGGACGATATTCCCGGCGCCCGCCGACCCGGACTCCGCCGCGACGGACCCGACGGCGGGTTCAGACGTCGTCGACGGTGATCGTCACCGGCGGGCCGGTGAGCCGGTCGTCCAACGCGTCGCGGTCGACGGTCACCCCGAAGCCCGGGCCGGTCGGGACGGCCATCGACCCGTGGTCGGCACGCAGCGGGTCGTGCACCAACGTGTCGGCGAACATGACGTCGCCGGCGATCTCCACGGCATGGCCGAGGACGTCGAACCGGGCGGCGGCCAGGTGCGCCAGCACCGCGGCACCCAGGCCGAGGGGCTGGTTGTGGATGATCGTGCCCAGACCCCGCGTCGCGGCATAGTCGATGAGGCGGATCGCCGGCAGCAGACCGCCGGGGCGTTCCGCGTTGATGCCGATCACGTTCGACCCGCCCAGTTCGATGAGGCCGACGATGTCGGCGATGGTGAACGCCCCTTCGTGGAGGAACACCGGGATCGAGGTGCGTCGCTGCAACTCGGCCATGCCGACGATGTCACCCACGGGCAGGGGTTGTTCGGCGGCGTCGATGCCGAACTCCTCCAGCATGCCCATGGCCCGGACGGCTTCGGGGAACGAGTACGCCTGGTTGTAGTCGACCCGGATCCGCACCCCGTCGCCCACTTCGGCGCGCACCGCTTCGATCACGGCCCGGTCGGCGTGCGCGTCGGTGCCGAGCTTGATCCGCACGGTGCCGTAGCCGGCACCCACGTAGCCGGCGCACAGGGTGGCGACGGTCGCCGGGTCGGCCAGGGGCACCAGGCCGCACAACGGGATCCGGTCGGTGCGCCGGCCGCCGAACAGGTCGAACACGGGGCGGCCGAGTTGGCGGGCGGCCAGGTCGTGCAACGCCAGGTCCAACAGGCCCTTGGCGACCTCGTTGCGGTTCACGTTGCGGTCCAGACGCGCCCGGATCGCGCCGACCCCGACGGGTTCGGCGCCGACCACGTAGCGGGCCAGGTGTTCACGGATCACCCAGATGATCGGTTCGGGTGCGGTGCCGGTCTCGGGCAGCCACATGAACACCTCGCCCCAGCCTTCGACGCCGTCGGCGTCTTCGATGCGGGCGAACACGAAGTCGCCGGCCTCCCAGGGTTCCTCGGCGTCGATCGCCATACCGAGCCCGTTGTCGGATTCGTCCATGGCGGTGCGGGCCAGTTCGGAGAACGGCGCCCGGACCGGGAACAACTCGATGGCGGTGACCGGCGCCGATGCGGCCGTCGCGGCGTTGTGAACCGTCTGCGTCATATCATGAACCATAGAGTTCAAAGCTGCGGGGTGCCACGACCCCGCCCGCAACGAGAGGTCGCCCGATGGCCCGGCACGCCCGTCTGCTCACCAACGCCGTCATCCGTACCCCCGACGACGCGCCACCCGGCCACGACTCGGTCGCGATCGTCGACGGGACCATCACCGCGATCGGCACCCGTGCCGACGCCGAGGCCGCGCTGCCCGCCGACCACGAGGTGACCGACGTGGCCGGGCACACGCTCGCACCCGGGTTCATCGACGCGCACATCCACCCGCTGCCCATGTGCTTCTTCGAACACCACGAGGACCTGGGCGCACGCACCTCACTGGACGACGTGTTCGACCAGCTCGCCGACCGGGCCGCCCGCGAACCCGCCGACGGCTGGGTCGTCGGGTTCGGGCTCGACGACGAACGTCTCGCCGAGGCCCGGTTGCCCACGCGCACCGAGTTGGACCGCGTCGGCGGCGGACGCCCCGTGGCGCTGCTGCGTCGCGACGGCCACCACGCGGTCGGCTCCACCGCGGCCCTGGCAGCGGCCGGGTTCGGTGACGACACGCCGGACCCCGACGGTGGGGTGATCCACCGCGCCGCCGACGGCACGCTGAGCGGGTTGTGCGGGGAGCGGGCCGCGGCGATGGTGATGGCGGGCGTGCCGCTGCCCGAGATGGACGCGTTCGAATCGGCACTGGACCGGATCGTCGACCGGTTCGCCCGGGCCGGGGTGACCGCGATCTCCGCGATGTGCCAGACCAGCGACGAGGGCCCCTCGGGTGAGGCCGGGACGCTCGAGTGGGCGGCGTGGGCGATGCTGATCGACCGGATGCCTTTCGACGTGCAGACGATCCTGATCGCCCCGACGATGGACCAGGTGACCGAGTTGCGTGCCGGGCCGTTGCACCGACCCGACGCCGACCGGCGGCTCGACGCGGTGAAACTGTTCCTGGACGGCACCCTGGGTGGGCACACCGCCTGCATGCACGCGCCCTACGCCGACGGTGACGCCGCGGGCATGTTGACCCTGGACCCCGACGCCGCCTGGACGCGGATGCGTGACGCGCACCTGGCCGGGTTGCAGATCTGTGTGCACGCGATCGGCGACCGGGCGAACGCCACCGCGGCCGAGTTGTTCACCCGGCTGTACGCCGAACACCCCGCTGATCCGGACGAGCACCGGCACCGGGTCGAGCACGCCTCGGTGCTCGACGACGCCACGATCGACACGCTCGGCACCCTGGGTGTGGCCGCGGTCGTCCAACCGGTGTCGTTGGCCAGCGAGGCGCACTGGCTCGCGAAACGTCTCGGGCCGCAACGGATCGGGAACGTGTACCCGTACCGGGGTCTGTTGGACGCGGGTGTGACCGTGGCCGGGTCGTCGGACGCGCCGATCGAGTCGATCGACGTGCTCGACGCCATGCGGTGCGCGGTCGACCGGTCCGGCATCGCCCCCCGACAGGCGATCACCCCGCGCGAGGCCGTCGGGTTGTACACGACCGGTGGCGCCCGGGTTCGTGCCGCCGAACACCGGGTGGGACGGCTCGCACCCGGATTGCGGGCCGACATCGTCGAACTGCACGGCGACCCGACGCGGACCCTCGACGACGTGACGGTGACCGCGACGATCTGCGCCGGGGTCGACCGGTTCCGGGACGCGTCGCGGTGACCGTGACCGACCGGGCCGAACCGACGACCGCCACGACATCCCCGGCTTGCGTACCGCCGAGAGAACAGACGGGTTCCACAGCCCGCGTACGGCCGATGGCTCCGGGCCGCGGGGCCGGGCGGTCAGGGTTCGAGCAGGTCCTCGTCGACCCAGGTCGCCTCCAGCGCGTCGAGCCGTTCGGCCACCGAGGGGCGCAGACGGTCGACGACCCCGGCGACGAGCAGGTTGCCGAGGGTCAGCAGGCCGACCTGACTCTCGAAGGGGCTGGTCGTGTCACACGCGAAGGTGAGTGCCACCCCGTCGGTCACGTCCAGCGAACACGGCAGCCGGTCGGTGATCACCACGGGAACCGCACCCCGGCCCACCGCGGCGCGTTGGGCACGCACGATCCAGCGTTCGTGTCGCTGGGTGTCGACACTCACGATCAGGTCACCGGGTTCGAGCGACGTCATCGCGGTGACGATCCGGAACTCGGACCCCTCCAGCAGTATGACCCGGGGCCGGCTCAGTGCCAGGTCGTCGGCCAGGTGCGACACCACACCGAGGGTCTGGCTGTTGGGCAACAACCAGATTCGACGGGTCGGGTCGGCGAACCAGTCGAGGACCCGTTGCAGGTCGTCGGCGTCGATCCCGGCCAGGGTGCGTTCCACGTTGGACCGTTCGGCCGCGGCCACACGGTCCACCAGCGGACCCTCGGCGGGGTCCCGCACCCGGTCCACGGCGGACCGCAGGCGGGACGACACCTCGTCCCGGGCGGCGTCACGCAACGCGGCGAAACCGTCGAAACCGAGTCCGGTCGCCAGGCGCACGACGGTCGCGGTGCTCGCCCCGGCGGCTTCGGCGACCGATCCGAGCGTGCCGAAGGCGAGCGCTTCGGGGTCGCCGACGACCAGGTCGGCGACCCGGCGTTGCGACGTGGACAACTCGTCGACGATCTCGGCGATGCGGGCCTGCACGGAACGTCCGTCCACGCGGCCGACGCTACCGCCTGTCCGACGTCCCCGGGAGCGGGTCCGCTGCCCGTCGGTGACGGCGGCACCGCCGGATCAGGCTGCCCGGGTGGCCACCGTGACGGCATCCAGCCGCCGATGGGCCACGGCGACCGCCGCCGCGGACGGCAGGACCCCGTCGGCGTCGGCGGCGTCGAGGATCGCCGTGGTGCGGGGCCCGATCGCGGCGAGTCGGTCGGCGACCCGGGCCGGGTCGTGGCCGTCGGGGTGGAACCGGTCGGCGTCGGCGATGCAGCCGCCCGCGTTCGCGACGAAGTCCACCGCCCAGGTGATGCCGGCGTCGACCAGGGCCGCCTCGACGGTGTCGTCGCCCGGGCCGCGCGTCGCCAGCACGTTGTTCGCCGAACCGCACAGCACCCGCACCCCGCTCGAGACCAGCCGATCGACCGTGGTGTGGTCGACGGCACCGCCGAGTGCGAACGGGGCCGCGATGTCGGCGGGGACGGACCAGATCCGGTCCGGCTCGACCACCGCGACACCGTGGCGGGCCGCGGCGCGTCGGGCCCGTTCCGGGTCGGTGTCGGCGATGGTCACGATCGCGCCGCGGGCGATGAGCATGTCGAGCGCCGCGGCGCCACACGCGCCGACGCCCTGCAGGCTCACCCGGCGCCCTTCCAGCGACGGGGTGCCCCAGACCCGTTCGGCGCACGCGGCCATGGCGTGGAGCACCCCGGCGGCGGTGGCCGGGGCGATGTCCCCGACACCGCCGTCGGTTTCGGGCAACGTCGCGACGTAGCGGGTCGTGTCGTGGATCGTGACCATGTCGTCCATGGTCAACCCCGAGTCCAGACCGGCCCAGTACCGGCCGCCGAGCGCGTCGACCGCGCGGCCGAACGCGTGCAACAGCTCCTCGGTGCGGTCCCGACGGGGGTCACCGATGATCACGGCCTTGCCGCCACCGCGGGCTTCCCCGGCCGCCGCGTACTTCAACGTCATCGCACGGGCCAGGCGGGTGACGTCCGCGGTCGCCGCGGCGACCGACGGGTACGGCAGCATCCGCACCCCCCCGTCGGCGGGGCCGAGCCGGGTCGAGTCCACGCAGATCAACGCGAGCAGGCCACTGGGCGGGTCCGAGGCGACGACGAGCTGTTCGAAGCCGCCGTCGAGCGCGCCGTCGGGCAGCGGTCGCAGGTTCGGGCTGGAATCGTTCGGGCGCGAATTGTTCAGGCCGGACGGGTTCGTGGTGGAACGGTTGTTGTGCATGGGGTCATCGTCGTGGCGCCACGCGCCGGTTCCCAGGCGCGATGTGGCCGGATCCGCCCGGTGCGATCGGTCGGATCGACCGGCCGAGCCGACGATCCGTCGGATCTACCGGCGGACACCACGTCGGCGCCGTCCGCGGGTCCGCACCGCAGCGGGGTGACCCGATCGTGAAGGAGTCCCTCGACGAGACCGACCGGCGCATCCTCGACGTACTGACCCAGGACGCCCGGATCCCGATCGCGAACCTGGCACGGCGGGTCGGTGTGGCCCGTTCCACGGTGCAGGTGCGCCTGGCCCGCCTGGAGGCGGCCGGGGTGATCGCCGGCTACACGATCCGCCGTGCCCGGACCGGGGCGGCCGATGACGGGATGGCCGCGTTGGTGTCGATCGTCGTGGAGTCCCGGCGTGGCGAGGCCGTCGTGGCCGACCTCGGCACGTTCGACGAGGTCCGCCTGCTGCACACCGTGAGCGGTGCCGTGGACCTGGTCGCGCTCGTGCGGTGCGCGTCGACGGCCGAACTGG
The DNA here is from genome assembly GCA_964626395.1 of uncultured Iamiaceae bacterium. Taxonomy (GTDB): domain Bacteria; phylum Actinomycetota; class Acidimicrobiia; order Acidimicrobiales; family Iamiaceae; genus JAFDWI01. Next base: position 7,027 of record CAZVFF010000065.1, read on the forward strand.
ACCGCACCCTGGACCGGATCGGGGCGCTGCCCGGCGTGGAACGCACCACGTCATCGGTGATCCTCACCACACGCATCGACCGCACCGACCGACCGTGCCCGTCCGGTTGAACGCCGGGCCGTCAACCCAGGTGTTGCACCCGATCGTCGGGCACCTGGTCGGCGTCGTGGCCGAACCGCAGGATCGCGCCGGCGGCTTCGGCGGTGCGGAACAGGTCCAGCCCCGCACGTTGGCGTTCGTGGTCATGGGCGAACACCCCGACCCGTGACGTGTCGAGCATCTCGCGCATGTCGCACGCGTCGCCGGTGAGCAGGAACACCCCGGTGTCGGTCGTCACCCGCAGCGACTGGTGCCCGGCGGTGTGGCCCGGCGAAGGCACGCACACCACGGTGCCGTCGTCGAAGACGTCGTGGGTGCCGTCGACCAACACCACGTCCTGTCCGGTGTCGAAATCCACGGACTGGTAGCCGCCGGTCGGGTCGCCCCCGTGGGCGGCGTCCCATTCGTCCCGTTGCAACAACACCGGGACGTCACCCAGTGTCGCGTTGCCACCACAGTGGTCGAAGTGCAGGTGCGAGCACACGATCATGTCGACCCGCCCGTCGGTCAGTTCGTCGACGCGTTCGGAAACGGCCGTCCCGGCGGGCAGTTCGACGTCGTAGAGGTCCACGAGGAACCCCATGCGTTCCCGCGGGTCGTCACGCAGCCCGGCATGCATCCCGGTGTCGAACACGACCCGCCCGGCGGGGTGGTCGATCAGGTACGACACGACCGGGATCCTGGCCCGACCCGGGCCACCGTCCTCGATCAACCCGGCGCGATCCATCGTGATCCACCCGGTCGTGAAGGCCCGCAGCGTCACGCTCACGGGCGGACAGCGTACCGGTCCGTCACACAACGCGGGGTCGGACGGATCACACGTCGGCGACGAGCGGTTCGGACTGCACCGCGGCGACCGATTCGGACCACACGATCCCACCGGCACGCAGCCGCATGTCGAACTCCAGGTACGCGCCACCCAGGAAGGTGCCGACACCCAGACGATGGACCGGGTCGACCGCGGACCGGGTCGGGTAGTCGAGCGACGCCGGGCCGGTGAACCGCAACGCGTCACCCCAGGAATCGGTGTGGATCGACAGGTCGGTGTACCAACGCACCAGTTCGTGCACCATCGTCCCCCCGGGCGGCCCGGGCAGGTGTCGGAGCGAGAAGAACGGCGTCCCCGGGGGCAGCAACGTGTCGATCACCGCGGCGTCGAGGCGTTCGGACGGGGCGACGACCACCTGCGCGAGCGGCACGCCCGCAGGTCGGGCGAGCGTGCCCACGACCGCTTCGGGGGCGGTGTCCACGCCGATCGTCGCCAACTTCTTCGGCGCGCCGAGCAGTTCGCGACCGGCGGCGAGCGCGGCGTCGTTGGTCACGTAGATGTGCGGGATGTACATGCCGGTGTTCCCGTCGTCGTCGACGACCTGCACAAGGGCGACGTATTCGCCGTAGGGCCCCAGGGTGGACATGCCGTAGTCGGCGACGAGCACCGCCCCGAACGCGGGGTCGGCAGCGTGCAGTCCCCTGGGGACGAGATCGGTGATGTCGTCGTCCACGGTGAAGGTCGCCAGCACCGCTTTGCAGCCCCAGTATTCGATGCCACGTTCCACGTCCATGCTGAACAGGGGCGCGTCCAGCGGGGTGGAGTTCTCGGTCACCATTTCGCCATCATCTCCTCGGCGTCGTAGGAATCGGACTCGTAGTTGTCGATCAGGTCACGGGCGGCGTCGAGGGCGAGCACCTCGAGCGTGCCGTCCTCGATGATCAGGCATCGGGTGTCGCGGAACAGTTTCTCGATCGTCGAGTCGGTGTGCAGGCCGATCGCGCCGTGGATCTGCACCGCGTCGTGCGCGACCTCGTGGGCGATGCGTTTCGCGAAGATCTGCGCGGCCCGGGCGTGCCGGGGTGATGCGCCGCTCGCGGTCGGTGTCGCGCCGGGCAGGTTGACCTGTGTGTGGGCCAACGCGGCCCGGGCGTAGGCCCGGGCGGTCTCGACCTTCTCGAACATCGAATACAGGGTGAGTTGGATGTTCTTGTGCCGGGCGATCGGCGCCCCACCCTGGATCCGGGTGCGGGCGAAATCGAGGGCCTCCTCGAACGCGGCGCGGGCCACGCCGACGGCGACGTGCGCGATGATCGAACTGGTCAGGCACAGCAGTTGGTCGACGAACACCGGATAGAACGGTCCAGCCGGTACCAGGACCCGGTCGTCGGGCAGGAACACCCCGTCGAAGAAGATCTCCCCCTGGGGGTCGTCACGCACCCCCAGCATGTCGGCGACCGGTCCCCGCCGGACACCGGGTTGGTCGAGGTCGACGACGCCGAACAGGTTGTCGACGAGTCCGCCGTCACGCCCGGCCTGGGCGTGCACGGCGGCGTGCGTCGCGATCGGCCCCGACGACACCCAGGCCGACTTCTGGCCGGTCAGCGTCCACCCGCCGTCGGTGCGTTCCGCGACCAGTTGTGCCCTGCCGTAGTCGGCGACGTCGGGGTCGCGCAGGGTCAGGGTGTCGCTGCCGTGGTCGGGTTCGGTGATCGCCCAGCAGCCGTGGAACGCCCCGTTGACGTCGTCGACCCACGGGGTCACCAGTTCGGCCCGCAACGCGTCGGACCCGAAGTTGGCGATCGTGATGACCGGCAACATGTCGACGAGGAATGCGGTCGCCAACCCGAGGCTCCCCCATCCCAGTTCCTCCAACACGACCGACTTGGTGGTCGCCGACAGCGGTTCGTCGGGGCCGCCGGCGGCGGCGGGGAGGAACAGCCGGTGGTAGTCGAGCTTCTTCAAGGTGGTCAGTACCTCGAAGAACGGTGAGCCCTCCGCGATGCGATCCTCGGGTGCCATGCGGTCCAGTTCGCGCGCGGCCGGGCGGATCACCTCGACGGCGACCCGGTGCACCTGCGCGCGCAACTCGTGTTCGTCGGCGTCGGCGCCGATGTCCAGGAAGGTCCCGTCGGTCGTGACCATGTCCGAACCCTAGGAATCACGGGAATTCCCGGGCAGGGGCCAAGGTCCGTGCCCGATGTCGCACGGGCCCGTGGGCACGACGGGAGACGTCACGAACCTCCGACGGTTGTCGCTCATCGACGACCGGCACGGTCCCGGTTCGTGGACCGTCGCCGGGGACGTCACCCGAAGGAGTGGAGCACGCCGTCGGCGCGAACGACGAGCCGTTCCCCACCGACCTGCAACGCCAGGTCCGACTCGTCGCCGTCGATCTGCCACAGCATCGGCAACGTCGCGGTCACCAGGTCCGGCCACCGGCCGTAGGTCACCTGGGACCCCTGCAGGT
>CAZVFF010000066.1:0-9141 GCA_964626395.1 uncultured Iamiaceae bacterium
CGAGCGCCCGGACCCGTTCGGGCCTGGTCACCCTGGACGTCGAACCCGGGGTCGCACCCGACGGCACCCAGGAGCTGTGGGAACTACCCGGACGATTGCCGTTCGTGACCCGCCGTGCCGCCGACGCGCTCGACTGGCTGGGCGTGGTCGTCGACCAGATCGGCGACGTGCACGACGCCACGGTCACCCGCACCGACGACGCCGTCGAGGTGGATCTGCTCGTCGACCCGACCCGTTTCGGACTCTTCGACCCGACCGACGTCGAAGCGGCGTTGGCCCGACTCGCCGGGGATTCCCCCGACACCCCGGTGCGGTTCTTCCACACCGGACGCGGCGAACGACGGATCCTCGCCCGCGTCGAGGACGTCCCCGGCTTCGGGTGGTCGATCATCGAACCCGGCCCGTCGTCCACCTCGGTGCGCGTCGACGACGACGGGCGGGGCATGGCCAACGACCACCTGGCCGTCCGCGTGGCGGACGACGGGACCTTCTCCGTGGACGGTCACGCCGGGCTGGGTCTCGTCGTCGATGACGGCGACCGGGGAGACACCTACAACTTCTGCCCGGTCGGCGACGGCGCGGCGATCCGCGGCCTGGACGACGTGGCCGTCGAGGTGGTCGAACCCGGGCCGCTGCGTGCGGTGCTGCGGGTGACCGGAACCGCCCGGTGGCCGGCCGCAGCCCTCGGCGACACCCGGACCGGGTCGGTCACCACGACGGTGACCACCGAACTGGACCTGCGAGCGGACGAACGGCTCGTGCGGGTCACCGGACGGTTCGACAACACCTGCCGCGACCATCGTGTCCGGGTCCACTTCCCGCTCCCCTCGCCCACCGACCGGTCCGAAGCGGAATGCGCGTTCGGGGTCACCACCCGGGGGCTCGACGCCGAAGGTGGCCCGTCGGAGCCGGGGCTCGCCACGTTCCCGAGTCGGCGGTTCGTGGCCGCCGGGGGTCTGTGCGTGGTCCACGAGGGCCTGTGCGAATACGAACTGGTCGGCATCGACGGCGACGGACCGGACCGACGTGCCCACACGCTCGCGGTCACCGTCCTGCGGGCCACCGGGATGCTCTCGCAGCTGCCCATGCCGTCCCGCCCGCTGCCCGCCGGGCCCTTCGATCCGGCCGCAGCGGCCCAGATGCCCGGCCCCCACGAGTTCCGCTACGCGGTGCACATCGGCGACGCCGACCCGTACGCGCTCGTCGACGACGCGTTCTCCCCGCTGGTCGTCGCCGGCGTCGGGACCGGTTCGGGGGACGCGCCGGCCACCGACCGGGCGACCACCGGTTCGGTGCTGACCGTCACCGGCGCCGAGGTGTCCGCGCTGTACCGACACCCCGACGACCCGGCAGTGACCGTGCTGCGGGTGTTCAACCCGTCGGCGGACCCGACCACCGTCGAGGTCGCCGGCCGGACCGGCACCCTGGTCGACCTGCGCGGGAACGAACAGGGACCTTTCGACGGATCGTTCGAACTCGGACCGTGGCGGATCGCGACGATCCACCTGGACGGCTGAGCGGGTCGGGCCGCCGGCCCGTCACAATGCTCAGTCGTCGTCTTCGAGCTGTTCGGCGATTTCGCGTTCGGTCTGTTCCTCCAACGCCTTCTTGGCTTCGCGGGCGCGTTCGGTGACCTCCTTGCGGGCCCGCTTGGCCTGTTCATCGACCTGTTTGAGCGCCTCGCGGGTACGCTCCTCGATCTCCTTGCGGGCCTTGCGTGCCCGATCCTCCGCGGCGCGGCGGGCCCGCCGGATCTCGTCCCGACGGGCCTGACGGCGCTCCCGGGAACTGCCGTTCCCGCTGGTGAGGCGTTCCACGGCCTTCTCGACCCGTTCGGATCGTTCCACCCGCGCCCGGTCCCGCACCGCGGGTTCGACCTCCACGGCGTCGGCGGGTTCCACACTCCACAACGTCACCCGGCCGATGTCGCGCAGGTTCTTCTTCCGCAAGGACCGCCAGTGAAGACCGGGATCGTCCGCCAGCACCTCGTGCAGCTCGTCGGACACGACGACACTACCCGGGAACGCGATGTTCACCACCCGCGACGCCCGGTTCACCACCGGTCCGAAACAGTCCCCTTCACGTTGCAGCACCGGACCCCAGCTCAAACCCACCCGCACGTCGGACAGTTCGTCGTCCTCACGGTAGGTCTCGGCCAGCTGCATGCCCACTTCGACGGCACGGCGCGGGTCGTCGACGCTGAACATGACCTCGTCGCCGATCATCTTGATCACCCGACCGCCGAGACCGGCGACGATGTCGTACGCGATGGCTTCGAAACGGTCCAGCACCTCGGCCAGGTCGGTGGTGGAGATCTGCTGCGCGAGTGACGTGAATCCGACCAGGTCGGCGAACCCGACCACCAGGGTCGTGCTCGTCTCGGGTCCCCCGTGCAGCAGACGGGTCCGGGCCGCGGCCTGCATGTGCCGTTTCCACACGTATTCCAACAGGTCGGGGACCGCGCCGACCACCGTGACCGACGCGAGCGTCGCGGGGTCGTCCAGCAGGATCGTCGCCACCCGGCGGCGCACCTCGGGATCCAGGGTGGGGTCGTCGTCGTCGTTCTCGACGACCTCGGGTGCGTCGATCGTGGGCAGTTCCATGGTCTGCGCGTCCGGCGTCGGTTTCCACGTGGGGACCGCCCCGGTGTCAACGCTGCCACGTTCGGCGGCGATCTCGTCGACGACCCGCGCGGTGACGTCCGCGGAACGCTCCAGCAGCAACTCCACCTGGGCGGCCGCGAACCGGGCCATGGCCTGACCGGCGACGCGGGTGATCTGCACCAGCAGGTCCGGGTCGGTCGCGCCGGTCTCCACCAGGTCGGCGAGCACCCCGAGGATCCGTACGTCGGCGTCGGTGAAGAACGGCTCGTCCGCCGGCGGGTCCGGGAACCCCAGGGACCGCCACAACTCGGTGGTCCGTTCCGGCTCGAGCGGGGTCAGCTCCAGCATCTGCTCGGTCGTCATCCGGGGTCGGTCGTCGAACACCAGGCGTTCGATCGCCAACAACGCCAGGGTGCCCTCCTCGGCGGCCATCTCGACGTCTTCCTCGTCGACCTCGAACCGTTCCAACAACCCCCGCAACGTCCGGGGGTCCTCCGCGAGGGTCACGACGCGCCCCGGGACTGTCCGATCTGCAGCCCGGTCATCCGTGATCCGGCCCGCGGTGCTGCCTCGGCTTCGGGGATCTCGCCCAGCAACGCCTCACCCGCCGTGCCGTCGCCGTGCCAGGCGGCGTCGAGCCCCGGCGCGGTGACCGTCACGGTTTCTTCGGCGGCGTCGGCCAATTCCCAGAGCACCGCGGCGCGGCGGCCGTGCCAACGCACCGCGTACCCGAGCGTGCCGGCCGGGGTGGACAGTCCCGTGCACTCCAACGACGATCCGACCCACACCGGCGGGGTGTGTGCCAGCAACCGGACCCGCCCGCCACCCGCCACGCCGAGCAGGTCCCAGGCCAGCGACGCGACCGCGGCACCCACGCCGACGTCGTGACGGTCCGGGCCGTCGACGTCCTCGGGCCACACCCCGGTCGAGGTCACCTCGTCCAGGGTACGGTCCAACAGTTCCCACGCGGCCGGGCCCGCACCGGTCGACAGTTCGTGCCGGGCCGCGACCAGCGCGGCCAGTCGATCATCGACGGGCACCGGGTCGGGTCCGGGGTTCGTCCCCCCGACCCGCTCGGCGGCCCGCACCCCACGCCGGGCGGCGCGGGACTGCCCGGCCCGCTCCAGGATCCGGGCGACCGCTCCCAGGGCACGGACGCGACGTCGCGGAGGTACCCCGGCACCGGCGCGGCCCTCCAACGCCGAGCCGATCGCAGCCGCGGCCTCGACGACCGCGGCGGTGAAAACGTCGTCGGCCGTGCGCGCCAGGTGGGTGTCGAACGCCTCGGCGAGCCAGGTCGCGTCCGCGGACGGGTCCTGGTCGTACGCCGCCACCGCGCGGGCGAGCAGGATCCCGGAACGTTCGTGCAATCCGGCACGATCCAACGCCTGCGCGGCCTCGGCGACCCGGTCGAAACGCGGCGCGGAACGCGGGTCCCACACCGAACGGCCGATCGCAGCGCGCGGGTGCCCGGTGCCGGCGAGCAGCCAGGCCGGTGCGGCGTCGCACACCGCCTGCAGACGCGGGTCGGGCACGGTCACCCGGGTCAGGTCACGGATCTGGGCCTTCCAACCCTTCGCGACGTTCTCAGCCGGGGGCACCGCGTGCGGCCACACCGCGGCGGTGGGATCGAAGGATCCGTCCGGATCGGGGATCGGCAACACCACCCGGAACGAGTTCCGGTGCGCGAGCGGAACCACCACGACCGCCTGTGCGGCAGCGTCGGGATCGGTGACCGGCGCCATCGACGAACCCGTCGCCGCGCCGGCCGCCGCCCGGATCGACAGGTCACCGTCGGCCCGGGTCGCGCCCGCCGCGCCGGCGGGGTCCCGGGGCATGACCACCACGGGACGTCCGTCGGCCTCGAGCACCCCGCCGGCCAGGTCGATCCGGTGGATCGGCACGTCGGCGAGCACCCCGAAGGGCCGCACCGCGAACGCGGCGCCACACGGCACCCCGGTCGCGTTCTCGATCTCGATCACCACGACCTCACGCAGTTCGCCCTCGCCGGGCACGGTCACCGCGTAGCTGCGGTGGATGACGTCTCCGCCTTTGACCCGCATCCGTGTCTCGACCACCGGTGTGCCGTGCATGATCGACTGGCGCACGGTCTTCTCCCGGGACGGGAAGTACCACCGGTCGTCACCGGCGATCCACCAGTCGATCCCCGGCAGGCCGGGTGCGACCTGGATCACCCCGCGCGCGTCCACGATCGGTTCGGTGGGCCCGTCGAGGGTGCCCAAGCGGGTGAATGCCGGCACCGTTTCCGGGGCGTGACCGATCGGGCGCAGCCACGCGTCGTGGGTCCGGTCGCCGGTCACGACCCGGCCTGGGTGGGGTCCGTCTCGTCGGTCGGTTCGTCCCGTTCGTGGCCCGCTCGCCGTCGGATCAACCCGCGGTAGGCCTCGGACGCGAGACGGTCCCGGTGGCAGACCGCGTACACCTCCTCGGAGATCGGCATCTCGAGCCCCAACTCCCCCGCCATGTCGTGGACGACCTTGGACGTCTTGACCCCTTCGGCGACCATGTGCATGTCGGCGATGATCTCATCGATCTTCCGTCCCCGTCCCAATTGTTCACCCACCGAACGGTTCCGGCTCTGCGGACTGATACAGGTCGCCATGAGGTCACCCATGCCGGCCAGCCCGGAGAAGGTGGCCTCCTCCCCGCCCTGGGCACACCCGAAGCGGATGATCTCGGCCCGGCCCCGGGTGATGACCATCGCCCGGGTGTTGTCGCCGGTTCCCAGGCCGTCGGCCATACCCGACGCGATGGCGATGATGTTCTTCATGACGCCGCCGATCTCGCAGCCGATCACGTCGTGGTGGGTGTACACCCGGAACAACGCGCAGTTGAACAGCGGCTGCAACGCCGAGGCGACGTGCCGGTCGCCGATGGCCAGCACGCTCGCGGCGGCATCACCGGCGAGGATCTCCTTGGCGAGGTTCGGGCCGGTCAGCACCGCGACCGGATGGCCGGGGAGTTCCTCGGCGACGATCTGGGACATCCGCAGTCGGGTGTCCATCTCGAGCCCCTTGGTGAGGCTGACCACCGGCACCCAGGGGCGGACCCAGCCGGCCAGACCCCGCAACGCGCTGCGGAACCCCTGGGATGGCACCCCCATGACGACGACGTCGGCGTCGTGCACGGCGCGTTCGAGATCGTTCGTGGCCCGCAGGGTCGGGGTCAGCTCGTGACCGGCGAGGTAGCGGTCGTTGCGGTGTTCGGTGTCGACCTGTTCGGCGACCTCGGGATCCCGGGCCCACAGGGTCGTCGGGGTGTTCTGCGCCGCCAGCGACGCGACCGTCGTCCCCCAGGAACCCGCACCGACGACCGTCACCTTGATCTCCATGGCGCTCAACACTAGGAGACCGACCTCGCCGGGGTCCGGTGCAGCGCGATCCCCGCGGTGGTCGGTCGACACGGTGACCGGGACCGGTGGATCGCACCGTACGATCGGGCCCGATGGCACCCCCGGATTCGACGCACGTGCTGGTACCGGTGAAGGCGTTCACGCGGGCCAAAGCGCGTCTGGCCCCGGCGCTGGATCCCGCGGCGCGCGCGGAGCTGGCCCGGTCGATGGCGACCCGTGTGGTCCGCGCGTTCGGTGACCGCCGGGTATGGGTCGTCTGCGACGACGACGCGGTCGCCGACTGGGCCGGTGCCCGGGGCGCGTCGGTGTCCTGGCAACCCGGTCGTGGCCTGAACGGCGCGGTCACGGCGGCCACCGCGGAACGGTTCGCCGACGGCGCCGAGCGTGTGACCGTGGTCCACGCCGACCTGCCGTTGCTCACCTCGTTCCCCCGACTGGACGCCGGACCCGACACCGTGGTGGTGGTCCCGGACCGTCACGGCACCGGGACGAACGTGCTGTCCACCCCGACCCCGGCGTTCCGGTTCGCCTACGGCGCCGGATCGTTCTCCCGCCATGTCGCCGAAGCCGGACGGTTGGGACTGGCGGTCCGTGTGCTGCGGGACCGCCCGTTGGGTTGGGACGTCGACGAACCCGCGGACCTGTCGGTGTTCGGAACCGATCCGTCTCGGACGACCTGAACGACTCCGGGACGCGAAGACGGCCGGGGAGGTGGACCACCCCGGCCGTCGTTCAGGTGTCGTTCCGCTCCGCGGTGGTTCACACCGCGGAGCGAACCGTCATTTCTTCTTGCCGTTGAGCTGCTCGCGCATGGTCGACGACGCCTTGAACTTCAGCGCCTTGCGGGCCGGGATCTTCACCGGCTCGCCCGTCTGCGGGTTGCGGCCCGTCGACGCCTTCTTCTTGATGCCCTCGAACGAGCCGAAGCCCGGCCAGGACACCTTGTCGCCCTTCTTGGCAGCTGCCACGGTGACCTGGAAGAACGCGCCGAGCACTTCCTCGGCCTCCTTCTTGGTCACGTCGGCGGCGTCGGCCACCCGGTCGAGCAGCTCTGCTTTGGTGATGTTCGGCACCAGAACCTCCAGAGGATTGGTATCGCAGTTGGGAGTTCCTCGCCACAGCCACCGGACGATGGTCGTGGGTCGGGGGGTTTCCATGCTCCGACCACAGTCGTGCATCCACGAAATCCTCCGTGGCGGCGGCATGTGAGCGTTGCAGGAACAATCCTTTGCTAGCAGGCTTCCCCCGCGAATCCGCGGATGGCACGGACATTTCCCCTTCACCGTCATCGGCCCGTGCGGGGACCAGCGGAGCGCGGACGACGCCGACGAGTGCACCTCGGGTTCCCTCGCCGGCGTCACGACCGGAGGGGGATCCACCAACCGCGAAGGACGGCTCCGTAGGATTTGACACGTCGGACGCGATCTGTCAAGGGGGTTGGGATGACGAACGGGGTGGTCTACGGACTCGACATCGAGACCGGGCACGTCGCCGCAGCCACGCCCGGCGATGCCGGCGATCTCGACCCCCGGCGCTCCCCGGTGACCCGTGCGGTGTTGTCCACCCCCGCCCACGACCTCGTGTTCGCGGGTGACGAGGCCGACCTGCTCGACGACCTCGACGAGGTGTTGGAACAGCTCGAGCCCGGCATCCTGGCGACCTGGAACGGATCGGGTTTCGCCCTGCCGTACCTCGCCGACCGCGCTGCGCTGTGCGGGGTCCGGTTGGGTCTGCGCCTGGCCGCGGATCCGCGCCTGCGCCCCCGCGGCGAGACGTTGACCGGCCACCGGAGCCTGTACCGGGCCGCCTGGTACGACCACGGGCACCTCGACGCGGCCCGGCTGTACCGATCCGGACGACGACCGCTGATCGAGGTCACCGAACTGTTGCGGGCGTTCGGCTGGCACAGCGGACCGCGCCCGTGCGACGGTTCCGGTCCCGCCGACGTGCCCGGCGGTGAGCTGACCCACGCCGCCACGCACGCGTTCGCCGCGAACGACGCCCGCCTGGTGCGCAGCATGGTCGAGACACGCCTGCCCGGTGTGGCACGCCACATCGACCGGGTACTCGTCGCCCCCCGGGCGACGGGGACACCCCGCGCATCGGCGGTGCAGGTGCTCCGGGCCCGCATGGACGAGGCGCGTCCTCCGATGTCGCCGGCGCATCCGGCGGTGCGGGCATCGCTGTTGCGCGATCTGGCACTGCCCGACGCCTGAACGTCACACCCCCGGGGTATTCTGAGAGTGGACCGGGTGGCCGGGAAGCCCGGGCCGGAGGTGGGAGATCAGGTCGGTCGGTGGGGCCGACGATGGTGATCGGTCCGATCCGGTCGAGCTTCCACGGTGGTCCCCGTGTCGGGTGCGCCGTGATCCACGAGTGGGAACGACCGTGAAAAACAACCTTGGAAGGAGAATGAGTGACATGGGTGGGCACAAGCAGAGACGACCCCTGTTGGACCGGTTCAACGACTGGATGGAAACATCGCTCCGCGATATCCACGAGGACGCCGAACGTCGACTCGGCAAGGAGATCGACGTGGACGATGGAGCGTTCGCCCACACCCGGGAGCTGTACGAGCAGCAGGCCCGGCGCAAGGAGCGCCGGAAGACCAACCGGTTCCGCCGGCTCGACCGGTTCTACGACCGGTTGCTCGGCCCCGACCGGAACGGGTCGGTGACCCGACCGATCGAGCGGGTCGAACCAGAGCCGGCGCCCCGGCCGACCGGGATCGTGATCGAGTTGAAGATCGACGAGGACGGCACCATCACCTCGGACGTCCCCGGTGTGACGGTCGAGGTGACCCCGGCCTGAATCGGGCGTGGCGATCGGATGAGCCGGTCACCACGATGAGCCGGGGGCGACGCGGTGGTGTCGGAGATGGAGAACGTGGATGACACCGACCGGCGTCCGTCGGACCATTCCACGGTGATCGTCGATCTGTCGTCGGGCCGAGCGTCGGTCCGCACCGGGTCGTCACGGTCCGGGCGTGACTGTCACAGCGGTCCCCCATGATGGGGGCACCGTTCCCGATGGTCGGTCGCGACATCCCGTGAGGGTCGCCCGGAACTGCTCCACCGTCCTCCGGGAGGACCGATGTCCCCGTTCACCGACCGAACCACCGACGCCGTGCGGGTCGCCCTCGCGGTCGACGCGCTGTGTGTGGGC
>CAZVFF010000066.1:9151-10362 GCA_964626395.1 uncultured Iamiaceae bacterium
CCCTGTCCCGTGCTCGCCCACCTGTCCCGCGAACCCGATCCCGACGACGGACCGGGTGCGTTCGGGCTGGACTGCACACCGTTGTCCGAACTGCACACCATCTCCGAGACCACCCGCGTGCTCGAACGGGTACGCACCCCGGGCGGGTGGGCCGTGGCGGCGCTGTGTGCCCCGACGCTCATCCACGTGCGGAACGACCCGTCGCGTCGCCACCGGGCCTGGTTCGTGCACGTGGTCACCCGTGACGGCCAGCGGGCCTCGCGTCTGTCGGTACCCGCCGACCACACGCTGTCGGGCCCGAGCACCGTGCCCCACGGCCGGATCGACCGGTGCCTGGCACGTTTCGTGACGGCCCCCACGGACCCGGGCGTGCGCCCCGCCTGAAATTCCAGGTGTGGATCCGCACCGAACGGGGTATGGGACCGGCATCCCCGGTTCCACGTGAATGGAGAACGACGATGCGCAACCACTTCCGCCCCATCGCAGCCGCGACGATCGCGGCGCTGCTGGGGGTCCTGGCGATGTTCGCCCGCCCCGGCGCCGACGCCGGCGCGCAGGTCGTGCACGGTACGGGCCACGAGGCGACCGTGATGGGTTGGACGAGTTGGTACGGCAGCTACGTGCTGGAGGGTGTCGGCGTGGTCTGGTGCATCGACCACGGTCTGCGGGCCCCCGACGTCGACTACGGCTACCGACCCACCGCGCAGCCGGCGATCCCCGTGGAGAATCGGACGGCGATGGCCTGGATCCTGGCCCGTCACGGAACCGACCCCTCACGTCTGGACGCGGCCGCGGTGATGCTGGCACTGCACGATCTGAACGGGGCGGTGTACCCCCAGGGTCCCCTGGACCTGCGGTCGCTGTCGGCCGACCGGTTCGCCGGCTTCTCCGGTGACGACGCGGCGGTGTTCGATCGGGCGGTGCGGATCCTGCAGGACGGGATCGACCACGGCGACCTGCGTGGGCCCATCACCCTGGAATTGTCGACACCGCCGCAGGGCCGGGCGGGCGATGTCGTGTCGGTCACCGCGAGCCTGCACGACGCCGACGGGCGGCCGGTGGTCGGCATCGGGATCGACCTGCGGGTCGACGGTGGCGCCGCCGGCTCGCCGGGCGGGACCACCGGACCGGACGGCACGATCGACGTCCCGGTCACGATGGAGGCCGACACGCTGGACCTGCAACTGGTTGACCATGACGGCCTGCTGGCC
>CAZVFF010000067.1:0-2749 GCA_964626395.1 uncultured Iamiaceae bacterium
GGTGACCACCACGACCGGGGGAATGTCGGACCGTGTGGGCCGGCCCCGCCAGATCAGCGTGGCACCCCCCGGTGCGTCCGGATCCCCCACCAGTCGTGCCCCCGGTTCGGCGGCGGTGGCGGCTGCGACCTGTGCGGCGTCGGCTCGGGACACCACCACGGGTGCACCGTCGGCACCGTCGGAGAGCAACTCGGTCACGATGCCCGCGACGCGGTCGGGGGTCTTGCCGGGTGCGTACACCGCTTCGGGGCGTCCCTGACGCAACGCCCGGTGGTGGTCCACCCGGGCGTAACCCAGGTCGGTGAACGGCAGGGCCTGCAACCGACGGACGGCGTCGTCGGGCGCGACCGTCCCGTCTCGCACCCCGGCCAGCAGCCGGCGGAGGTCGTCCGCATCCACGTCACTATCCTTGCCGTTCGTGACCGGGACGTCAGATTCTCATCATCCCCGCTGGTCGAGGATCGGTTTCCTCGGCCCGGAGGCCACGTTCTGCGAACAGGCGGTCCGGTCGCTGCCGGACGTCGACGACGTCGAGCTGGTCGCGTACCGGTCCATGCCCGAGGTCCTCCAGGCGACCGCCGCCGGCGACGTCGACGCCGGCGTCGTCGCGATCGAGAACGCGCTGGAGGGCATGGTCAACGTCACCGTCGACACGTTGATCTTCGAGGTGGACCTGCACATCCAGGACGAGATCGTCGTACCCGTCAGCCTGGACCTGCTGGGCGTGCCCGGCGCCCGGCTGGGCGACATCGAAGCGGTGCTGTCCATGCCGGTCGCGTTCGGCCAGACCCGGAAATTCCTGCACGGCGACCTGGCCGGTGCGGCCCAACGCCCCGCGGACTCGACCGCCGGCGCAGCCCGGGCCGTCGCCGAAGCCGGTGACCGGACCGTCGCCGCGCTCGCCAACAGCCTGGCCGGGGAACGCTACGGGCTGGAAACGCTCGCCGCGGCGGTGGAGGACGACGCCGACAACGCCACCCGTTTCGTGCTGGTCGCCCCCGACCGTGTGCCGGCGCCCACGGGCCACGACCGCACCACGATCGTGGTGTTCCAGCAGAACGACCGCCCCGGATCGCTGCTCGGCATCCTCGCCGAACTCGCCGCCCGGGGGATCAACCTGACCCGCCTGGAATCCCGTCCGTCCCGTTCGGGGCGCGGTGACTACTGCTTCCTGATGGACCTGGACGGCCACATCGCCGACGAGGTCGTCGCCGACGCGTTGCGGAGCCTGTACGCCGAGCAGGCCCGCTGCAAGTTCATCGGTTCCTACCCGGCGATCGGCACGGGGGACACCGCGGCACGGGCCGACGCGAACGGTGCCCGCCGTGAAGCCGCGGAGTGGATGGCCGACCTGCAACGCCGGATCGGCTGAGCGGCGGACGACCCCTGCTGCCGGTGACCGTGGGGCGCGCCTACCGACCGCTCGGTCGGGTCGTGCCCCGGCCGTGACCGGCGTGGGTCAGACGGGCAGCAGCCCGGCGTCGCGCCACAACGCCTCGACGTCGGGGGTCAGCAGCTCCAACTCCTCGCACAGGGCTCGGAGCTTCGCGAGCGACGCGACCAGCGTGGCGTGGTGCGCCGGGTTGTTCGTGTACGCCTCGTCGATCACCTCGGGCGGGATCCCGTAGGTGTCGATGATGTGCTGGGGCGGCTGCATCATCATCGCCGCCATCACGCCCAGCAGGCCGGGGATCGTCACCGCGAGCTCGTTGCGACGTTCGGCGGACAGTTTCGGCACGTTGCGGCGCAGGTAGCCGCGGGCGAACGCCGTGTGCCGTGCCTCTTCGACGATGTGGATCTGGGAGATCCGTCGGGTCAGCGGGTGCCCGTCGGACCTGCGCCGGTGCGCTTCGCGTTGGACATGGTCGATCGGGTCCTCGCCGCCGAGCGCGTAGATGAACAACAACTCGGGGAACGTCGTGCCGTATTCGACGACGGCGTCGGTCGCGGCGACGAAGTCGTCGTCGACGGTGGGTACCGGCAACCCGGCGCGGTTGACGAACTCCTGGAACATGAGCGAGTGGTGGGACTCCTCGATCACCTCGTGGAGCGCGAACCGGTACTCGAGTGAATCGTGGGGCAGGGTCGTGGCGAACCGGATCAGTCCGCGGCACAGCACGCCCTCGAACACCCGGCCGGTGTACATGAACCCGGCGGTCAGGTTCAGCCCGATCCGCGACCGCACCCCGGCCGGCTGGGACCGGTACCAGTCGGTGCCACCCAG
Source organism: uncultured Iamiaceae bacterium (assembly GCA_964626395.1). Taxonomy (GTDB): domain Bacteria; phylum Actinomycetota; class Acidimicrobiia; order Acidimicrobiales; family Iamiaceae; genus JAFDWI01. The sequence goes on from CAZVFF010000067.1 coordinate 2,225, forward strand.
GGGGTGGTCCCCGTCGAGTTCCCAGCGTGGGTCGTCCGGGTCGACGGCCATGTCCGGGTCGTCCCAGGCGATGTCCCGGTAGGCCTCGTAGCGGCGGGTCACCGCCGCTTTGCAGAGCCGTTCCAGCAGACGCTGGTACTCGAGCTCCGCGTCGGGTCCGTCGCCGGCGGCGTCCTCTTCGGGTGGCACGAACGCGGTGCCGGTGGCTGTGGTTTCCCGTGTGATCGACATGGCGGCCGATCCCCCTGATCGTCGGATGTCCGGCCGATCGCATCCCCCCGTGACCCCGGGCGATCGGCGCTGTGGTGGATCCGCGCGACCGTAGCTGACCCACCGCGGGTGTGTCGCGGGACCGGGCCCGGTCACCACGGATCGACCCGATCGGTCGGGACGTCGTGACCCGGGCGGTGCCCGGGTGGGTGGTCGTGGGCCGTGTGGGACTCGAACCCACAACCAACGGATTAAAAGTCCGTGGCTCTACCAATTGAGCTAACGGCCCCGGTTCGGGGGAATCGATGTTACCGG
>CAZVFF010000067.1:2759-10360 GCA_964626395.1 uncultured Iamiaceae bacterium
AGGGCGAGCTTCTGTCCCTCGGCGAGGGTGACGTCCTCGACGAGGGAGTCGGCGGTCGGAGCGGGTCGTGTGAGCGCCGTTCGGACCCGGGCGAGACGTCGATGTCACCGGCGGCCTCTAGATTCGGGAGGTGATGAGGACGCGACCAGTTTCCCACCGGACGTCGACGGAACGTGGGCCGGCCACCGGCACCGACGGGTTCGCGGTGCTCGACCTGGAGACGACCGGACTGTCACCGGCGCGGGGTGCCCGGGCGATCGAGATCGGTGTCGTGCTGGTCGACCCCGACGGCTCCGTCGAGGATCGTTGGGAGACGTTGGTCGATCCGGGCGGGGGCGCGGGACCGACCCACATCCACGGGGTCACCGACGCCATGTTGGTCGGCGCGCCGACCTTCGCCGAGGTGGTTGGCGACCTGGCGGTCCGCCTGCAGGGGCGCGCGATCGTCGCGCACAACGCCGCGTTCGACATCGGTTTCCTCGACGCCGAGTTCTCCCACGCAGGGCTCCTCTGGGACCGGAATCCACTGTGCACGATGCGTCTGGCGCGCAAGCGCGGCCTCCGTCCGGCGAACCTGGCCTACCTGTGCGGCCACTACGGCATCGTGAACCAGCGTGCCCACCACGCGCTCGGCGACGCCGATGCCACCGCCGCTCTGCTGGGCCATCTCGCGGTCACACCCGAGGAGGTCCCGACGGCCGTCGCGTTCCCCGCCGGTCATCCCGAACCGTCGGGGCGGATCCACCTGCGCCCCGGGCTCGGTGCGCGTGGCTGAACCACTGCCCGAAACGGTCGCGGCGCTCCTGGCCCGTCGCAGCACCAGGCGTTTCACCGGACCGGGGCCGACCGACGCGCAACTCGACGTGATCCTGCGTGCCGCGACGACCGTGCCCGACCACAACGAGTTGCGACCGTGGCGGTTCGTCGTGGTCACCGGCGACGACCGGGCCGCGTTCGGTGATGCGCTCGTCGCCGTTGGCGTGGAACGCGAGGCCGACCTGTCCGGACCCCGGCGCCACAAGTTGCGCGAGAAGGCGTTCCTGGCGCCCACGTTCGTGGTGATCGTCCACTCGCCCCGGCCGGGCAAGGTCGAACCGTGGGAACAGGAGGCGTCGGCGGCGACCACCGGTTACGCGATGGTGCTGACCGCACACCTGCTCGGGGTGGCGTCGATCTGGAAGAGCGCGCCGTTCCGTCAAGGCAGGGCCCTGGCCGGACTGCTCGGCCTGACCGATGAGGAACGGGTCATGGGCTGGGTGAACCTCGGTGCCGCGGCGGGGCCGCCCCGGGACAAGCGCAATCCGGTCTCCCCGTCCGATGTCGCCGAACGTCTCGTCGGTGGGCGTCGCATCCGGTGGGGCGACCGAGGCGTCCCGGCCGGGTGACTCAGGCGTCGGTGGGCATTCCGAGGGCCTCGAGCAGTTCGAACGACAGGAACGTCATCGGCCCCGTGTCGGCGAACGAGTCGGTCACGTTGCCCGAACGGCCGCCCTCCAACGGTTGGTCGGTCTGCAGGTCCAGCTTGCGTTGGGGGGAACCCGCGGTGAAGTCGATCCCGTTCAGGTCGACCCACACGGTGTTCGGGTACGTGGTGGATTCGTAGACGTACCGCTTGTTCGTCAGGTCGGCGACCGTCTGCCACAACGTCTGGGACGCCTCCGGTCTACCCAGATCCGGCGTGCGGAACGGTTGCGCCACGTTGCGGATCACGCTGAACATGCCGGCGATCGCCTGCACGGTGGTCTCGGGCTCCGGGAGTCGGTCCACGTAGTACGCGGCACGGGCGAAACGGTGCTCGGCGTTGGTGTCACCCGGCAGCAGTTCGTCGCCGCCCAACCCCCTCCAGCGTTTCAACAATTCGAGCTGTTCGTCGTAGGTCGGTGAATTCGTCATCACCAGGTGGGCACGGTCGTGGTGAATGTGCATGCGCCCGTCGAGGTACTCGACGATCGCCGAGTCGCCGGTCGCGTCCTCCAGGGCCAGATGGATCGCCGGACGTTTCCCGCCGGTGGGGTCGGGCATCTGCGCGACCTGCACATCGGTGTCGCGCATCCACGCGACCGCGTCGGCGACCGTCGCGAAGTTGTCGAGGAAGTACTGCAACCACACCGCCTGGCCGAGCACGGGCCGCGCCGGGTCGACATCGCCGTAGGTCGACTCCGACAGCCACAGCACGTGACCGGCCAGTCCGGCTTCGTTCATCCCGTCGGTGGAGATGATGTCGTAGGCGGCCGCGATCACGCTGCCGTAGGCCGAGGTCCACGTCAATGCGCCGTGGACGCCGTCGTCGCGGTCGATCCCGCGGGGGAACGCCCACAGGTTCGTCGCCAGATCACGGGCGAAGTCCATGTTGCGCCCGACGATCACCGCACCGTTCGCGTCCGGCCACATCACCCGCGTGCACATCGCTCTGTCCTCCGTCGGTCGGTTCGGCGTCTCGTCGTCGAGACGGTAGTCGGTGGATCCGGTGTCGGTGCCGGGTCGATGGCCCGCCGACCCGGGGGTCGGGATCGACTCGTCGCCGCCGGTCAGGGCACGATCACGACACGACCGTGGACGGTGTGGTCCTGCACGGCCCGGTGCGCGGCCGCGGCGTCGTTCCACCGGAAGGTCGTACCCACCCGCGGAGTGAGGTGACCTGCTGCCAGCATCGTGTTGATCGTCGCGGCCGCTGTGGCCAGGTCGCCGACCGACGCGTTCGAGATCGCGAAACCGCGCACCGAGACGTCGTTCGTGTACAGCGACCCGGCGGTGAACGTGACGGCGTCGTCGAGGCCGGCGGTGATCAGGATCCTCCCACCGGTACGGACCAGCGACAGTGCCGTCTGCGTGTCGGCGGGACCGTTGGTGTCCCACCACAGGTCCACACCGCCGGGCGCGGCCCGCCCCACCCGTTCCGCCACGTCCGTGTCGCGCTCGTCGAAGGCCACGTCGGCGCCGAGCCTCGCGATTCGGTCGGCGTCGTGCGCCGCGACCGAGGCGACGACCCGGGCGCCGAGGTCGTGGGCGATCTGCACCGCGGCGGTCCCGACCGCGCCGCCGGCGTGGCCGATGAACACGGTGTCGGTCGCGGTGAGTCGACCGTGTCGGACCAGACCCAGCTGCGCGGTCGCCGCCGCGTGCAGGACCGGAGCAGCCGCCGTCGCCTCCACACCGTCGGGCAGGTGGTACAGGCGTTCGGCGGGAACCGCGACGAACTCGGAGAAGGTCCCCTGGCGACCGGCGTGACCCATGCTGTTGGTCCAGACCCGATCGCCGACGTCGAAGTCGTCCACATCGGCACCGACCCGGGCGACCACACCCACCAGGTCGCGACCGATCACGAACGGGGACGGCAGCGGTGTGGCGTACGCGCCGGAACGGATGAACAGGTCGACGTGGTTCACCTCGGATGCCGCGAACGCGACGAGCACCTCACCTTCCCGGGGTTCGGGGCGCGGCAACTCACCCGCTTCGATCCGCTCGGGGGTCCCCGGTGCCCGGATGAACGCCGCCCACATCGTCGGGTGCTCCACGGTTCGGTCCTCCTCGGTGTCGGGTCCGGTCCCGTCGCGGAGGGTACCGGCGGATGCGCACCGTTTGTGGCCCGGTCGGTCGGCCGCGTCAGGGCCAGGGGTAGTCGACACCGGTCATCTCGACGGAGGTCTCCCACAGGCGTCGCGCGTCGTCGGTCCGGCGCGCCTGGGCGGACCGCCCGACCCGCTTCGCACCCTTCCCGCGTTGCCCGAACAACCCGTCGGGGCCGAAGTAGTCGTCGGGGAGGGCGTCCGGCGTGGTCGCCGCGTGGATCACCGGGACCACGCCGTCCTCGGCGCTCTGTGCGATGAACCGGTCGGTGAATCCGGTTGCCAGATCCATGAAACGGTTGGCGCCCCCGTCGGCCGGGCCGTTGTGGGACAGGTTCGTCGCCGCATACCCCGGGTGTGCCGCCACGGCGACCAGATCGGTGTGGTGCGCGGCAGCTCGACGTGCCAGTTCGGCCGTGAACAGCAGGTTCGCCAACTTGGACTGCGCGTACCGCGTCCAGGAGAAGTAGCCACGTTCGGCGTTCAGGTCGTCCCAGTGCATCCATCCGGCCAGGTGCGCGCCCGACGAAACGGTGACGACCCGGGCCGCGGGTGCCGCCGACAACAGCGGGAGCAGCCGTCCGGTCAACGCGAAGTGGCCGAGGTGGTTGACCCCGAACTGGGTTTCGAACCCCTGGGCGGTGCGCGACAGCGGCGGCGCCATGACCCCGGCGTTGTTGACGAGCACGTCCAGGTTGTCGGTTCGTCCAGCGACGTCGGCCGCGGCGGCTTCCACCGATTCCAGATCGGCGAGGTCGAGTGCGACGATCTCCGGTTCGGGACCCGTCGCCGCGACCGCGACCCGTTGGCGGGCCTCCTCGGCGCGGGTCGGGTTCCGACAGGCGAGCATCACGTGCGCGCCGGCCCCGGCGAGCGCTTCCGCGGTCAACAACCCCAGACCGGAGTTCGCACCGGTGATCAGCACACGTCGAGCCTGTTGGGACGGGATCGGGGACATGGCCCCAGAGTGACACGTCCGACGGTGCGCCCGCGGGGTGTCCGGTCGCCGCCGGGGGCGGTTCGGCGGCGAGGTCACCGGATTCGTGCGCCCGTGGAGCCCGTCGGGGGTGGTGCCGGCGCCCCGGTCCCCACCCGATCGTCCGGCCCGGGTGCTTGCTGGATCGAGCGCGTTCGGTGCGTCGTGGACTCGAAGTTGTGACGAAGTTCGGGTGTGGGGCGGGTGCTTGCTGGATCGAGCGCGTTCAGTGCGTCGTGGACTCGAAGTCGTGACGAAGTTCGAATGCCGGGCGGGTCAGGGGGTGCCGGGGTTGGTGCCGGTGCCGGTGCTGCCGGGGTTGGTGCCGGTGCCCGTGCTGGCGGGGGCGGGGGTGGTGAGGATGCCACGCAGGACCAGGTCGACCGCGTCGGTCGCCTGGGTCACGGGGTCGGGGTCGGCGTCGTCGAACCGGCCCGACAGTGCCGGCAGGCTCGCCAAGCCGCCGGCGCCGTGGCCGATCAGAAAATGCAGGGTCGCGGCGGGGATCCGCCGGGCCCGTCCCTCGGCCTCGAGCAGCGTGAGCGCCGCGTCCGCCACGCGGTGCGCCGGTTCCAGGTAGTTGGTGAACAGGTGGTCCAGGCGTTCACCGGGGTGGATCGCCTCGTAGTTGATGATCCGGATCAGTTCGGGCCGTTGCGCGGTCGCCTCGACGTACCGCACCAGGATGGCCCGTAACCGTTCGTACGGGTCGGCCGGTCGTCCGGCTGCGGCGGCGACGAGATCGGCGGCCAGGGTGGAGAATCCGTGGTCGACGGCCCGACGCCACAGTTCGTCCTTGGTGCCGTAGCGCTCGTGGATGAGGTTGTGCGACACGCCGAGACGACGGCACAGGCTGCGTACCGACGTGCCGTCGAAACCCTGCTCGGCGAAGTCGACCAACGCGGCGTCGAAGACGGTGGCGTCGTCGGGGGAGCGTTCGTTCGGCACCCGGGCAGGATGCCCCCGATTCTTGACAAGTGTCAAGTCGCTTTCTAGTCTCGATGTTCTCGTCTTGACAGCTGACAAGACCCATCGATCCCAGGAGCATCCGCATGAACCTGCCCGACACGCTGCTCGCCCCGGTCCGCAAGGTGTTCGCGTCGAACCTCGCCGCGTCGTTCGGAGCCGACACCCTGCCCGGGATTCAGTTCACCGACCCGCCGGGTGACCCGGGCTACTTCGGTCCGGACTCGATCACCTGGCGGGTCCACAGCCATCCCGCGGGGATCGTCGGCGGCTTCTCGGCGTTGATGCTCCAGACCCTGCACCCGCTCCCGATGGCGGCGGTCACCGAGCATTCGGGCTACCGGGAAGATCCGCTGGGGCGGCTGTCGCGCACCGCATCGTTCGTCGCGGCGGTCACCTTCGGTTCCCGAGAGGTCGCCGACGGGGTCATCGCCCACGTCAACGAGGTCCACACCCACATCAACGGCACCGCACCGGACGGACGGCACTACTCGGCCGAGAACGCGGATCTGCTGCGTTGGGTGCACGTGGCGTTCTGCGTGTCGATGTTGAACGCACACCGCCGCTACAACCCGAACCCGGTCCGTGGTGCCGACCTGGACCGCTACTTCGACGAGTACGCCGTCGTCGCTGAAGGCCTGGGGAGCAACGCCATCCCCCGCAGCCGCGACGAGGTGCGCGACTACCTGCGGGACATCCGTCCCGATCTGGAGTGCGGCGACCAGGCCAAGGCCACGATGGCGTTCCTGAGGACCCCGCGGGGCCCGGACCCGGTCTCCCAGGGGGTGTCGGGCCTGTTGATCCAGGCCGCGGTCGACCTGCTGCCCGGATGGGCGCAGAAGATGCACGGCATCAACCGACCCCCCGGCTTCGACGCGCTCACCGTGCGGCCGGCGACGTTCGCGATGCTCCAGACCCTGGCTGTGCTGATGGGGCCGAGCCCGGCGATGACCGAAGCTCGCGCACGCGCCGCGGGCGCCCCCGCCTGAGCCCCGCCACCCGTCGAGCGGCCCGTAGCGTTCCCACCTCACCATCCGCCGAACTTCGGGAGGTACCCCGGGTGGAGCCCACACAACCTCCCGAAGTTCGTTTCGCGAGCGGGGTCGATGCGCCCATGGCGGCGGCGTGGCGCGGCCGCGGCCGGAGGGGTTCGGGTGCGTCAGTTGGCGGGCAGCGCGATCGACTTGGGTTCCAGGTAGGCCGACAGGCCCTCGGGACCGAATTCGCGACCCAGCCCGGACGCCTTGAACCCACCGAAGGGTGAGGAGAAGTCCATCAGGTACTGGTTGATCCCGAACGTCCCCGTGCGCACCCGCCGGGCGATGTCCAACCCGCGGTCGGTGTCGTCGGTCCACACCGACCCGGCCAGGCCGTAGTCCGAATCGTTCGCGATTCTCACGGCTTCGTCGTCGGAGTCGTAGGGGATCACGCACAGCACCGGGCCGAAGATCTCCTCGCGGGCGATCCGCATCGAGTTGTCCACCCCGGCGAACACGGTCGCATCGACGAACCAGCCGGTGTCGATGTCGGGACGGCCGCCACCGGCGACGACACGTGCGCCCTCGGACCGGCCGATGTCGATGTAACCCTCCACGCGGTCGCGTTGGCGTTCGGCCACCAGGGGACCCAGGGTCGTCGACACGTCCGCCGGGTCACCGGGGACCTGACGGCGGGCCATGTCGCCGATCGCCTCGACCCACTCGTCCTCACGGGCGCGGGGCACCAGGATCCGGGTCTGGGCGACACACGCCTGGCCGTTGTTCATCAGCGCGGAGAACTCCAGACCCGGGGCGGTCGCCGCCGGGTCCGCGTCGTCCAGGACGATGGCGGCGGACTTGCCACCCAACTCCAGGCTGCAGCGCTTCAGGCGTTCCCCACACAACGCCGCGATGCGTCGACCCGCCGCGGTCGAACCGGTGAAGGCGATCTTGTCGACCCCCGGGTGGGTCACCAGGTGCTCGCCGACCTCACGACCGGCGGGAACCACGTTGAACACCCCCTCGGGAATCCCGGCCTCGGCCACCAGCTCGGCGAGCAGGAACATGTCCAGCGGGGTCTCCGGGGCGGGTTTGATCACGATCGTCGAACCCGAG
>CAZVFF010000068.1:0-10293 GCA_964626395.1 uncultured Iamiaceae bacterium
ACGACGCACTCGACGGCGGGCTCGTGGCCGCATCGGCCACCGTGGGACGCACGACCGTTGCGTGCCTGATCGCGGTGAACGCCATCGGGACCGTCGGGGCCGCGTCGGTGGTTCCCGATTCGGGGGCGGGCCGGCCCGCCCCCGGAGGCGGCCCGACGTTCCCGGTCGTGCCCGGACCCGGGGAGAACACGACGATCGGGGTGGTGGCCACCTCGGCGCGGCTCGACAAGGTCGAGTGCCGGCTGTTGGCCGAGTCGGCCCACGACGGCCTGGCCCGGGCGATCTTCCCGACCCACACCCGTCGGGACGGCGATGCGTTCGTCGCGTGTGCCACCGGCGGCACCGGGGACGACTCGGAACACATCGACACATTGCGTGTCGCGGTCACCACGATCGTGGAACGTGCGATCCTCACGCTGACCCCGCCGACCTCCGCCGCTTCGGGTCCGTGATCGGTGCCCGGGCCGGGCCGATTGCGACCGACGAAAAGTTATACTGGCTGGTATGAATCACCGGATCGGAGCGAAGGGCCAGGTCGTCATCCCGAAAGCCATTCGTGACGAGCTGATGCTCGAGACCGGCGACGAGGTCGATTTCGCGTTGCGGGGCGATCACATCATCCTGCGACGGGCCGCGCCACCCGCTGAACTCCGTGGACGATACCGAAACCTGGATCTGACCGACACCCTGCTGGCCGATCGTGCCGAGGATCGAGACCGGGAGCAGACGCGCTGACGGTCGTGCTCGATTCGTGGGCAGTGCTGCGCTACTTGGAGGATGCGGACCCGGCGGCGGAGCAGGTCGCCGGATTGCTGGGCCGGGCACGGCCCTCGATGTCGTGGATCAATCTCGGCGAGGTCCAGTACGTGATCCGCCGCGCCGCAGGTGAAGTCGAGGCCGAGCGGACCATCCGCGACCTCCGGCGCGTACTGGATCCGCACCTCCCCGACGCGGCGGCCGTACGGGCTGCCGCGCGGATCAAGGCCGACCACCCGATGGCGTATGCGGACGCGTTCGCCGCCGCTCTCGCCGTACGAATGGAAACAGAACTCTGGACCGGGGATCCCGAACTCCTCATAGCGGACGCGTCCTGGCGGTGGCGCGACCTGCGTAGCTGAACGTCGCGACGCCGCGACCCGGCAGACTTCGAGAATCCGGGCGAACCCACGGCGGGGACCGGCGCTGGTGGAAACGGCGCTGCCGACAACGCGTGGGTGGACGGGGTGGCGCCATCGGCGCCGACCGATCCCTCGAGGTTTCAGACGAGGCCGATGACGGTGGCGAGTTCGTCGACGGTGTCCACCAGGTGATCCGGTGTCACCGTGCCGAGCGTCTCGACGGTCTGGTTGCCCCAGGTCACCCCGCAGGTGGCCGCACCGGCGCCACGACCCATTTCGAGGTCGTAGGTGGTATCACCGATGAGCAACGCCCGGGCGGGGTTGGCGCCGACCGTGCGGATCGCGCGTCGGGCCATCTCCGGATGGGGTTTGGGGTGCTCGACGTCCTCGTCGGTCAGCACCACGGCGAAGCGTTCGGCGATGCCGAACGCTTCGAGCATGGGTTCCAGACTGGCCCGGCCTCGACTGGTGGTGATCGCCTGTGCGAACCCGGCGTCGGTACAACGGGCCAACAGGTCGTCCATACCGGGGAACAAGTCGGCGCGCGTCGGGACGAGTTCGGCGAAGATCCGTCGGTAGTGGGCGACGAGTTCCACGATCCCGTCGGGGTCACGGGTGCCGGTCAGATCCGCCAGGACGTCGGAGAGCGGCAGCCCGATCGCGGCCCGCACCGCCACCAGGTCGCAGTCGCCGAGGCCACGCTCGTCCCACAGTGCGGTGAAGGTCGCCAGGATCACCCCGCGGGTGTCGGCGAGGGTGCCGTCGAAATCCCAGATGAGCAGCTCGCTCGTGGTCGTCATCGGGTCGATTCTGACGGGAACGGGACGGCCCGGACGAGTCACGGCGATGGCACGGACCGGGAACCGGTCAGCCGGGCGGCCGGGCGGCCGACTCCATGAACGTTCTTTGCACCAGAAATGCCACGGGGGACCCGTGGCCGGTGCAAAGAACCCGCGGGCATCGGTACCACGACGTTCACGGCCCCCGCCACCGGTCCCACCCGACCACAACACGTGTAGACTACGTGTATGGCTGCGACGCGGACGAACATCGTGATCGAGAACGACCACGTCGAGATCATCATGGAACGCTACGGGTTGCGAACCAAGACCGAGGCGGTCGACCTGGCGTTGCGTCACCTGGCCGGACAGCCGATGACCCGCGACGAGGCGCTGGCGATGCACGGCTCGGACCCGACGTTCGACGTTCCCATGGACGAACCGCCACACGGCGCGGCGTGATCCTCGCCGACACCTCCGCGTGGATCGATTTCCTCCGCGGCACCGACAGTCCCGTTGATCGACGCATGGTCGAACTCATCGGCGACGGCCACGAACTGGCAGTGACCGAACCGGTGCTCATGGAGGTTGCTGCCGGCGCCCGCAGCGCCGCACAGGAACACGCGCATCGGCGTCTCCTGACACGCTGCGTGATGTTCCCCTTCGACACGCCGACCGACTTCGACGGGGCGGTGGCGATCTACCGGCGCTGTCGATCCGTCGGCGTCACGCCACGGGGCCTGATCGACTGCATGATCGCCGCCGTCGCTCGACGCCACGACGCCCTGCTACTGGCGCGGGACGTCGACCTCGCTCGCATCGCCGAGGTGATCGGCATCGAACTCGAGCCCGCTTCGCTCGGGACCTGACTGGCGGCTCGACCTCACCGACAGTCGGGCCCGTCGCCCACTGCTGAAATTCGTACACTCGAACCGTCCCGAGCGGCTTTTCGGTACGAATTTCAGTGGGGTGGGTTGCCGGACCGGGTCAGGCCTCGTCGACGAGTCGGCCGTTGTTGTAGGCGTCGTACGCGGACAGGTCGAGGAAGCCGTGGCCGGAGTAGTTGAACAGAATGACCCGTTCCTCGCCCTTGGCCTTGGCGTCCAGGGCCTCGTCGATCGCCCCGCGTACCGCGTGGGCGGTCTCGGGGGCGGGCACCTTGCCCTCGGTGCGGGCGAACATGACCGCCGCCTCGAACACCTTGGTCTGGTGGTACGCCTTGGCCTCCATGCGACCGGCCTTGACCAGCGCGGCGATGATCGGGCTGGAGCCGTGGTAGCGCAGACCCCCGGCGTGGATCGACGGCGGGATGAAGTGCGAGCCCAACGAGTACATCGGCAGCAGCGGGGTGAGCCCGGCCTCGTCACCGAAGTCGTACTTGAACTCGCCCTCGGTGAGCGACGGGCACGACGTCGGCTCGATGGCGAGCATACGGACGGCGTCGTTCTCCATGAACGGGAACGCGATCCCACCCAGGTTCGAGCCACCACCGTGGGACGACAGCACGACCGAAGGGTCGCCCTCGCCGGCGAGCGCGAGCTGCTCCTTGGCCTCCAGACCGATGATCGTCTGGTGCAACAACACGTGGTTCAGCACCGAGCCGAGCGAGTAGTGCGTGTCGTCCCGACCCGCGGCGTCGCGAACGGCGTCGGTGATCGCCATTCCGAGCGACCCGGGGCTGTCCGGATCGTCGACCGGTGAAGGCACGCACTCGGAACCCCAGGTCTCCATCAGGATGCGACGGTACGGCTTCTGTTCGTAGGAGGCCCGGACCATGTACACCTTGGACTCGATGCCGTACTGGGCGGCGGCGAACGCCATGGACGACCCCCACTGACCGGCGCCGGTCTCGGTGGTGATCCGTTCGATGCCCTCCTGTTTGTTGTAGAAGGCCTGGGGCACCGCGGTGTTGGGCTTGTGGGACCCGGCGGGCGAGATCGACTCGTCCTTGAAGTAGATCCGGGCCGGCGTGTCGAGCTCCTCCTCCAGGCGGGTCGCCCGCACCAGCGGGGTGGGGCGCCACAGGCGCAGGATGTCGAGCACCTCGCCGGGGACGTCGACCCACGGTGCCGCGGTCATCTCCTGTTCGATGCAGGCCATCGGGAACAGCGGCGCGAGATCGTCCGGACCGGCCGGTTCGTTGGTGGCCGGGTGCAGCGGCGGCTGCAACGGCTCGTCCAGACGCGGCAGCGCGTTGAACCAGGCGGTGGGGATCTTGTCCGAAGGGAGATCGAAACGCATGGACGCCGATGTTAGATCCTCGTCGGGCACCCCGGGAGATCCCGACCGCTCAGGACCCGACGGGCCACCACTGGTGACGGGGGTCGGGACGCGTTCAGCCCCGGCCGTGGAGGCGGGGCCGAACGGATGGGGTTCACACCGAAACGGGTCCGGAACGGACCGCCGGCGTTCGTTCAGGCGTCGGCGGCAGAACGACGACGTATCGTCAGCACCACCAGGCCGGCACCGACGATCAGGAGCACCGCGCCGCCGATCATCAACGGCAGGATCTGGGACCCGGTCTTCGGGAGCACGCCGCTCTGGGTCGGCGGAGTTCCCGACGCGACCGGCGTGGTCGCCGCGGGGACCGTCGTGGTGACCGCGACTGCCGAGATGATCTCGAGCGTGGTCGTCGAGACCGTCGCGTCCTGGCAGGAAGCCGAGACCTCCAGCGTGCCCGCCGGCCAGTCGTCCGGGACCTGCCAGACGTGGGTGAACGATCCGTCCTCGTCGATGACGACCGTGATCGTCGTATCCGGTCCGATGTGGAGGATCGTCTCACTTCCCGGCGGACCGAATCCGGTCCCGGTGATGGTCACCTCCGACCCGGGCGTCGCGGGGTTCGGCGTGACGGTGATGACCTGCGTCCCGCTGTAGCCGTCGATCGTGCACATTTCAGCCGCACCCGCCGGGGTGTTCGCGCCCACCACGACCAGGCCCGACAGCAGTGCCGCGGCAGCCAACAACCGGAGCAGGCCCGATCGACCGATACCCGCCTTGGAGTTGCTCTTCGTGTTCATACGCCGTTCCTCCTGTGGACACGAACCACGAAGCATGGCGCCGAAGTCGGCCACACCCCGAGACTGGAGTCAGCCTACACCCGCTTTCCACCGGGATGTCAATGGCGACATCGGCTCGAACCGTACGGAGAGAACGGGGCCGCTACGGATCGTGGGGCATTCGTCGACGTGGTTCGACGTTCGAACGTCAACCGGACGGATCCAGTCCGAACGAGCGGCGGTGCAGTTCACGGATCCGGACCTCGAGTTCCGGCGCGGGACCACGAACGGTGACCCGGGGCGCCACCGCCCGGATCGGCAGGGCAGCAACCGGTGCGGGCTCGATCTGCCAGTCGTCCGACCATTTGGCGAACTGCGCGGCGGACACCGCGTAGACGACCGTGCCGAGCCCGACCCAGGCGTGCGCTGCGGCGCACATCGGGCAGTGCTCGCCCGAGGTGTACACGGTCGCCGTCGCGCGTCGCGCCGGCTCGAGGTTCTCCGCGGCCCAACGGGCGAGCGCGAATTCGGGGTGACGCGTCCGGTCACCGGTCGCCACGACGCGGTTCCGCTCCTCGTGCAGGACCACGCCGTCGACATCCACGAGGATCGATCCGAACGGTTGGTCTCCGGCCTCCAACGCCTCGCGGGCCAGTTCCACGCAGCGGCCCAGGTGGACCAGGTCGTCTCCGGTCACCGGTTCGATCATCGTTCCTCCTCGTGGGTGGGACCCGGATCCGACGCGGCGGTCACGCCGAGAAACCGGGTCAGTTCGGCGGCCAGTCGGTCCGGTGCGAGCAACGGGATGTTGTGACCGACGTCGTCGAGCTCGACGAACGCGACCCGCGGGTTCCGTCGCAGCATCTCCTGCGCGATCCGCGGGCGGAGTTCGTTGCTGGCACCACCCCGGACGAGCAACGCCGGGACGTCGATACGTTCCCAGTCCCGCCAGTGGTTCCGGGCACGTTGGGTCGTGACCGACTCGATCAGTCCGTCGATCGATGCCAGCCAGGTGAAGGTGCCATCGGGTTCGGCCCGCATGCGCCGGTCGACGAACCGTTCCGCCCACCGTTCACCGCGTCCCGACGCGCGACCCGGGACGAGGGCCGCATCGCGGTCGGCGAACCGTCGCGGGAGCGACGAGAGCGCCCCGGTGGTCGCGATGATGTTGGCGGCCCAGGCTTCGGGACCGATGTCGACGATCGTGGCGGTGTGCAGCAGGTCGGGTCGACGGGCGGCGGCGAGGATCGCGACGCGGGCACCCATGGAATGGCCGACCAGGTGGACCCGGGATCCGAACCGTTCGATCAGGGCGATCACGTCGGCCAGGTGGTCCGTGGCAGCGTGGGCACCCGGGGTGCGGGGGCTGCGGCCGTGGCCACGTTGATCGATCGCGACACAACGCGGACGGTCGGCGCCGAGCGCCGCCACCGTGTCCTCCCAGACCTCGGCGACCCCGCTCAACCCGTGCAGGAACACCATCGTCGAATCGGCGTCACCGGCCCACTCCAGGGTCCGGAACGTCCCCGCGGGCAGCGGGACCATCCGTTCGGTGGGCGACGAGCCGGGCACGTGCGCAGCGTAGCGGCGCCTCTCCGCCGGCGACATGGGACCGTCCGGGGCCGACGCGTGGAGCGGCCGGCCCCTGCGGGCAGCAGTTCTCGGACCCGGGTCAGTCGGCCCGGGGGCGGGGCCCGGCGCGTCCGATGTCGGGCGTGTCCGGGTCGGGTTCGTCGGTGGTGCGCGTCGCGGCGGCGATCACCTCGGGGGAAACCAGGCCTCTGGTGACCCAGCCTCGCTGTTCGGCCCACACCAGGATCGGCGGCAGGACGATCAACGCGCTGAGCAACGCCACGACCACGTTCAACGCCACGACGATCCCGAAGTCACGGAGCACCGGCAGCGAGGACGTCGCGATCACACCGATGCCCACCACGGTGGTGAGGGCGGACAGCATGAACGCCGCACCGGTCCGTGACGCGGCCACGTCCGATGCGGCCTGCGGGGCCAGCCCGCGTTCACGCTCCTCGACGAACCGCAACAGGATCAGCGTGGTGAACTCCGCACACGCCGCGATCACGATCGGACCACCCACCGCGGTCATCGGCGACAGTTTCAGACTGAGCGCGAACGCCGCGATCGAAGCCGTCCCGGTCGCGATCAGCAACGGCACCAGGGCCAACGCCCCACGCACCGCGCTGCGCAGCCGCAACGTGAGGAACACGAAGGCCAGACCGAGCGCCAGGTAGGTGATGAACGCCCGGCCGTTCTCCAGGTTCTGCAGCAGACCGACGCCGACGACCGCCAGGCCCGACGGGGTGGCGCGGACCCCGTCGGGTGGGGCGTCGGTGCCGCCATCGCCGTACGCCGAGCGGGTGTGGGTGACCAGGTCCGACAGGTTCCGCAACGGTCCGGGCCGGGTCACGTGCAGCACGTTCAGCGCGGCGCGGTCGGGGGCGTCGACGGCGGTGAACGCCCGGATGGCGTCGGGGGCGACCTCGTAGGATTTGCGCGCCTGGTCGCCGGTGGGGGCGATGTCGGACGCGCCGTCGACCTCCAACAGGTAGCTGATCGGTGTGACGATGCTCGACGCCCGTGCGAGCTGGCCGGGATAATCGGCGAGCTGGTCGGCGGTGTAGTCGTTGACCCACTGGATGGTCTCGTCGCTGAACAACTCGTCCATGTCGTCGGCCACCACGTAGGTGCCCAGTTCCGAGGAGATGTCGAGTTCGTCGTAGAGTCGCCCCACCGCTTTGCGGTTGGCGGAGTCCTGGTCGACCCACTGGACCACGTCGGTCTGCAGCTCCAACTTGGGTTCCACGGCGATACCCATCAGCAGGATCAACGACGACAACGCGATGAAGGGCACCGCGAACTTCGTGGACAGGCCTCCGAGTTTTTCCACGATGACACCGAGCCGGGTCGCGCCGGCACCGTCGGGCACCGTCGGTTTGCGGTACTCCAACGCCCCGAGGGTCATCGTCGGGATCGTGATGGCCATCAACAGCACCACGAAAATGCCCATCGACAGCAGCAGGCCGAACGCCCGGATCATGGGCACCTCGGCGATCTGCAACGACATGAACGCCAGGATCGCGACGATGGTGACGGCCACCAGCCCGGGACCGAGGCGACGCGCGGCCTCCTGGATGGGGTGATCGGCGCGGTCGACGTTGATCTCCTCGTCGATCCGTGCGTGCATCTGGATCGCGTAGTCGATCCCCATTCCCAACAGCACCGGCAATCCGGCGATGGTCACCACCGACAACTCGATGCCCAGATAGCCGGCCAGACCGAACGTCCACAGGGTGGCGAGGAGCACCGTGCCGAGCGGCAGCAGACGCCACCGTGCCCGGAACAGGAAGATCAACAACAGCGCCATCATCACCACGGCGATGCCGCCGAGGGTCAGCAGGCCACCGCGCAGGTAGTCGTTGAGGTCCTTGAGCAGCGCGGGAGCGCCGGTGACGGTCACCTCGGCCCCGTGGAGTTCGTCGCGGTGGTCGTCCCAGACCTGCATCACCAGGTCGGAGCCTTCACCTTCGACCTCGATGGAGGCGTTCCCGGTGAGCCGCACGATCATCGTGGCGTGGTTCTCGTCGGGGAAGAACGTGGCGAGTGACTTGCGGATCGACCCGTCGTTGTTACGCAGGACGAAGTCGACCCACTCGGGGTCGGTGAGCTTGGCCCGGTCCTGGTCGACCGCGAGCGGGTTGTCTTCCGACCCGAAGCCGCCGCCTTCGCATTCGACGCGTTCGTCGACGTCGGCGAGGATCGGGTCCAGCAGCGGGTTGTTGATCCCGAGCAGGCGACAGGCGGTGGCGTCCTGGTCGAGGGCCCGGGCGATCTGTTCGGGTGATCCGGGTTCCTCGGCCTCGATGGCGTCACCCAACGCGGTCCCCGCGATCGACTCCGTCGGCAACGCGGCGACCTGCGTCGGGTCCTCGTAGTCCTTCAGCAGCAGGTCCTGCGCGAACTGCAGGGTGACCCGGGGCGTGACGACCGACTTGATCGTGTCCTCCGCGACACACGCGTCGTCCTCGAGTTCCCCGCACAGGTCGTCGAAGACCGAATCGAAGACCGCGTCGTTCTCCGTGACGAACTCGGCGAGGCTCGTGTCGTCGTCGAGCGAGAACATGATCAGCATGATCTGGCCGCCGAAGAGGTCCTGGTAGGCGACGTTGTCCTTCGCGATCTGGTCACCCTTGTTCAGGTACGAGTCCTGGCCGGTGGCGAAATCCAGTTTGGTGACGCCGAAGCCGAGCACGAGGGTGAGGATCACCAACATGATGCTCACCGGCAGGACCCGTTTGCCGAGGGTCACCGCGAGATTCGACCAGAACTTCTGCAACATGGGGTTTCGCACCGATCACGTTCGCCGACGGGCAGCCTGCAACAGCAGGGTCTCACAGTAGTGACCCGCGACACCCCACAACGACGGGTGCCCTCCGCCCCGCCGGTACCATCGGCGTCCGATGCGGCTTCGAATGAACGCACTGATCGAGCGGGCCCGGGCGAGTCTGTTCCTGGTGCCGTTGGTCGCGGTCGTGTTCGCGCTCGTCGCCGGCAGCGTGGCGACGTCGGTGGACCGTTCACTCGACGGTGGGGGGACCGACCTGCCCCTCGTGTTCCCCTCCACGGTCGAAAGCGCCCGGGCGTTGCTCCAGACCGTGGCCGGTGCCACGATCACCTTCGCCGGTATCGCGTTCTCGGTTTCGCTGTTGATCTTCCAACAGGCGTCGAACCAGTACTCCCCACGGGTCGTGCACACGCTGTTCCGCGATCCGTTCAACAAACGTGTCATGGCCCTGGTGGTGGGAACGTTCGCCTACTGCATCGTGGTGCTCCGCGCGGTCCGCACCGCGACCGAACAGGGTGGGGCGCCGGTCATCCCGAACCTGTCGATCGCGATCGCGGTGGTCCTGGGGATCATCACGATCCTCGCGGTCGTCGCGTTCATCGACCACAGCGCCCACGCGATGGACATCAGCAACATCCTCGACGACGTCGAATCCGAATCGATCGCCCGGATCCGCGCCGAATGGCCGTCGACGGACCCGGCTCCCACGACCGACGAACCGGTCGAGCGGCCCGGAACCCCGGCCCACATCGTGACCTTCGATGACAGCGGATGGGTCCGACAACTCGACATCGACCAGCTCGCCGCCGCGACACCCGACGGTGGAACGATGTGGGTGCTGACGTTCCCGGGTCGGTACGCGATCAGGGGCACGCCGATCTGTGAACTCTCCGCGGCGCCCGCCGACGTCGACGTCACCGAACGGGCCGTTCGGGCCGGCGTCGCGTTGGGCGAGACCCGCACCATGCAACAGGACGTGTCCTTCGGGCTCCGTCAACTCACCGACGTGACCCTCAAGGCCCTGTCGCCCAGCGTGA
>CAZVFF010000069.1:0-10272 GCA_964626395.1 uncultured Iamiaceae bacterium
TCGTCCTTGTCGATCATGTTCTTGTCGAACGCCTCGGCCATGAGCCGGTCGGCCTGGGGGTCCATCCAGGTGGACACGAACGTCGCCAGGTTCAGCCGGGCGTTGCCGTCGAGCATCAGCTCGTCGTGGATGTACCGGTACGCGGCGTCCGGATCCATCGGCTCGTCGGGCATACGGACCTGGGGCAGCGGGTCGGTGCCCAGCCGCCCGGTGTAGGCCGGGGCGATCGGTCCCCGCTTGGAATCGTCGTTGCTCATGGGTTCAGTCCCTCTCGGGTCGGTGGATGATGTGCGAATTTCCCGTACCGGCGCAACCGGACGGACCGTGGATCCGGGCGTGGCCCGCCGACGGGGGTTGTTCGGTTCCTCCCGCCGTCGGTCGCTCCCGTGCGCACCTGGACACGGCTCGTCCGCCCGGTTCCATGTCGGCGGACCCTAGCAAAGGACGCTTTCCGCCTCACCCCGGGGGCGGACCGTCGTGTCCGATCACCGACCCCGACCGACCGGGGCACGTTCGAGGTGGTCGCGGAGCCGGTGCAGAACCATCAGCGTCGCCCAGGTGAGCAGGACACCGGCGAGGGTCAGTCCGATCCGTTCACCCTGGAGCAGCAGCGCGTTCCCGGCCCCCGGCGAGGCCATCGCGAGGACGGTGACCGTCAGGAACGCGGCGTTCGCGATGGCGGACCTCGATGTCGTCGCGATCACGCCGATCACCCCGACGATCGCGAGCACCCGGTGCACGGTCGGGTCGACGCCGACCAGCGCGGTCAGGGCCATGAGGCCGACCGCGCCGATGGCGGTCCCGATGGCACGGTCGTGCATGCGGTGGGACGCCTCGTCGGGCAACGGCAACAGCACCACGAACACGGTCAGCAGGAACCACCACGAATGGGTCCCGGGGAACGCGCCGCGGCACACCCAGGTGCCCACCAGCACCAACACGATCATCGTCGCGGTGTACCAGCGCGTGTCGTCGACGTCGAGCCGGGGTTCGGCGGGACGTTCGAAGCCCCGCAGGAACACGACGGTGGCGACGGTCATGACCAACCCGCCACCGAGCGCGAACGCCGCGACCGGGAGTGCGCCGGCTGCGGTGTGGGGCGTGTCGAACGGAGCCGGAGCGGCCGCGTACACCTTGCCGGACACGACCACGATCGCCGACTGGGCGCCGATCATCGCCCCGACCGACGCCCACCCGACCCGGGCCGACGCGCCGATGCCGGCAGCGAGCGCGGTCATCCACAGCACCGACAACGGCACCGACCCGGACACCCACACCCCGACGAACACCGCGGCGGCGGTTGCGAACGCGCCGAGGAGCGTCGCCCGCCAGGAGATCCGCAAGGCCAACAGGCCCGGGACGATGCCGAAGTAGGCGAACATCATCCCGCCGCTCCACGGCGACGCCAGCAGTGCCACGATCGCGACGATGACGACCGCCAACACCGCGGCCATGCGGGAGACCGGCGGCCCGGTGTCGTCGGCGGACGTGGTGTCCGCGTGGTTCCCCGCCGGTGGTGCGGGGGAGTCGTCCGCGCTCATCGGCGCTGCCGGTCCCGTGCGCGATCCGAGGGGAATGTCGCCGCCGCCCACCGGGGGGTGGTCACGTCGTCGCGGGGGTCCCCGGCTCGGTGGCGGCCTCCCCGGCGCCGTCCTCGTCGGCGTCCTCGCCGGCGACGCCGTACTTGCGGCCCACGAAGAAGATCGACGCACCGAAGAAACACAGTCCGCCGATCAGGGTGCCCAGGTTCGCGAGGTACGCGTTCTTCAGATGGCCGTCGCGGAAGATGTACGCGGCCCAGGCCGACACCCCGAACGCGATGCAGCCGATCAGGTTCACCCAGCCCGAGATCGTGTTCTTGTACAGCACCTTCCACAGCTGGTTCGCGTGGGTCATCACGACCATCACGAAGAAGGCGCTGATGAGGAACGCGGCCGACCCGGCCGCGTTCGGTGCCCACACCTCGTACTTCTGGGCCCGCACCGAATGCGCGACGAGCGCGTCGCCGGTCGAGAAGTTGAACAGCACCGTCCCCAACGACTGTGCGGCTGCGGCCAGCCAGGCGGCGCTCAGGGCCATCCCGGCGGCGGTGGCGGGCACGAGCTTGTGGGCGGCCCGGTGCGGGATCAGTTTCGGGCCGGCCAGGATCAGCTGGATCAATCCGGCACCGGTGAAGAACCACGACCCGACGAAGTAGGTGACGTTGGTGGCCGTGGTGCCGACCGCGGTCGCGTACGGCGGGAACGCCCCCAGGATGAAACACGTCGAACCGATACAGAAACCGATCGACTGCATGCGCAGGGTGGGTCGGATGTCCATGGGCGCACACCCTACAAAACCGGCGGATCCGCCCGTGGTGCCCGGACGGTGCCGCCGGCGGTGGTCGACGGCGGTCATTCGTGCCCGGTCCCGACAGGGCCTAACGTTCCCGGTCGTGCTGCAACGACTCGACCTGCGCGGAACCCGTGGCGACCCGGCGGAGGTGCTGCCCGCACCGTCCACCGGTGGCCGGGGCCCGGTCGAGGCGGTCGAGGCGATCGTGGAAGCGGTCCGCGAACGCGGCGACGCGGCGGTGCGCGAGTTCACCGAACGGTTCGACGGCGCCGTCCTCGAGGCGCTCGTCGTACCCGAAGACGTCGTCGCCGCGGCACCCGACGCGATCGACCCGGAACTGCGGGCGGCACTGCAACTGGCCGCGGACCGGGTCCGGGTGTTCCACGAACACCAGCGTGACTCCACGATGCGCGACGCCACGTTCACCGACGACACCGGCCTGCGGGTCGACACCGTGTTCCGTGCCGTGGGCGCGGCGGCCTGCTACGTGCCGGGCGGTCGGGCGGTGTACCCGTCCACGGTGTTGCACACCGCGATCCCCGCCCGGGTCGCCGGGGTGGAACGGGTCGTGGTGTGCGTGCCGCCCGACGCGGACGGTTCGGTGCCCGAGGTGACCCTCGCTGCATGCGCGATCGCCGGGGTCGACGAGGTGGTCCGTGTCGGGGGCGCCCAGGCGATCGCCGCGGTCGCCCACGGCACCGACACGATCGCCCCGGTGGATGTGATCGTCGGCCCGGGCAACATCTACGTGGCGCTCGCGAAAAGGGCCGTCGCCGACCGGGTCGGTGTCCCCAGCGCGTTCGCCGGGCCTTCCGAGGTGGTCGTCGTCGCGGACGCCACCGCGCCGGTGGACCTGGTCGCGACCGACGTGCTCGTCCAGGCCGAACACGGTCCGCTCGGTCTGGCCTGGTGCGTCACCTGGGACTCCGTCGTCGCCGACGCCGTGACCGCCGAGATCGAATCCCAGGTGGCGGTCGCGGCCCGCCGTGACGACATCGAGGCGACCCTGCGCGAGAACGGCTACGTCGTGCTGTGCGAATCGGCCGACCAGGCGTTGGATGTGGTCAACGCCGTCGCACCCGAACACCTCGAACTGATCGTGGCCGACCCGGCCGCGATGGTGAACGGGGTCCGCAACGCCGGCGCGATCTTCTGCGGGCCGGACTCGCCGGCGTCGTTGGGCGACTACCTGGCCGGCCCCAGCCACGTGCTGCCCACGCACCGTTCCGCCCGCTACGGCCAGGCCCTGGGGGTCCGGGACTTCTGCAAGGAGATGCACGTGGTCACCGCGGATACCGACGCGATGACCGCACTCGGCCCGGCGTTGGCGACGTTGGCGACCGCCGAGGGTCTGGACTGCCACGCCGAATCGGCGACCAGGCGGCTGACACGATGAGCGTCGACCCGCCGATCACGCCCCGCGACGACCTGGCGTTGCGCCAGGGGTACCACTCCCCGCAGGTCGACGTCGCGGTCCGGTTGAACACCAACGAGTCGCCGTTCGGTCCGCCCGACGGTTTCGCCGACGCGCTCGCCGCGGAGATGGCCGACATCGCCTGGAACCGCTACCCGGACCGTGCCGCGCACGCGTTGCGAGCCGACATCGGGGCGTTGCACGATGTCGGGCCCGAACGGGTCTTCGTCGCCAACGGCTCGAACGAGGTCCTCCAGACCGTGCTGTTGACCTACGGCGGGCCCGGGCGTACCGCCGCGGTGTTCGAACCGACCTACGCGTTGCACAGTCACCTGGCCCGCATCACCGGCACCGACGTCGCCGTGGGCGAACGGGCCGCCGACTTCTCGCTCGATGTCGACGACGTGGCCGGGTTCGTCGCCACCCACGACCCGCGGATCGTGTTCCTGTGTTCGCCGAACAACCCGACGGGACGCACCGAGTCGCGTGCCGTGGTCGAAGCCCGTGCGGCCGACACGTCACGGTTGACCGTCGTCGACGAGGCCTACGGCCAGTTCGCCGACCGGTCCGCGTTGGACCTGGTCGACGACACCCGCCCCCTGGTGGTGTCGCGCACGTTCTCGAAAACCTGGGCGATGGCCGGTGCCCGCCTGGGCTACCTGATCGCGCCCGGGTGGCTGGTCGCCGAACTGGAAAAGGTCGTGTTGCCGTACCACCTCGATGCCGCGAAACAACTCGCCGGCCGGGTGGCGTTGCGGTTCGGACCCGAGATGGACGCACGCGTCGCGGCCCTGCGCGAGGAACGCGGCCGTCTGGAGGCGGCGTTGGCCGCCCTGGACGTCGACGTCACCCCGTCGGACGCGAACTTCATCCTGTTCCGTCCCCGCTCGGTCGACGCCGACGAGGTCTGGCAGCGTCTGGTCGACGCATCGGTGCTGGTCCGCAACTGTGCGTCCTGGCCCCGCCTGGCCGGGTGTCTGCGGGTCACGGTGGGCACGCCGGCCGAGGACGACCGTTTTCTCGACGCACTGGGAGCGATACTGGAACCATGAGCGAACCACGACGGGCCGAACGGTCCCGGAAGACCGGCGAGACCGACATCACGGTGGCGATCGACCTGGACGGCCCCGCCGGCGTCGTCGACGTGTCGACCGGGCTGCCGTTCTTCGACCACATGCTCGACCAGATCGGCCGCCACGGCGGGTTCGACCTGACCGTGCACGCCGACGGCGACCTGCACGTCGACAGCCACCACACCGTCGAGGACACCGGCATCCTGCTGGGTGAGGCGTTCCACGAGGCGCTGGGCGACAAGGCCGGTGTGCGTCGGTTCGCGTCCGGCGCGTACCCGCTCGACGAGGCGCTCATCGAGGTCGCACTCGACCTGTCGGGCCGCCCGTTCGTCGCCTACGACGTTCCCTTCGGCGACGTGCTGGCCCTTGGGAACCCGCCGTTCAACCCGGAGATGGCCGGCCACTTCTGGTCGTCGTTCGCGACGTCCGCGGCGATCACGCTGCACGTCCACAAACGCGCGGGGGAGAACACCCACCACGTGATCGAGGCGACCTTCAAGGGTGTGTCCCGGTGCCTGCGCGACGCGGTGCGCGTCGAAGGCGGCGGCGTGCCCTCCACCAAGGGTGTGTTGGCGTGATGCAGCTGTACCCGGCGATCGACCTGCGCGAAGGCCGCTGTGTGCGCCTCACCCGGGGCGACTTCGACCGGGAGACCTCCTACGGTGACGACCCGGCCGGCCAGGCCCGCCGGTTCGCCGACGCGGGCGCGGAATGGATCCACGTCGTCGACCTCGACGCGGCACGCACCGGTGAGGCCCACAACCTGGACCACATCGCCGCGATCTGCGCGGCGGTCGACGTGCCGGTGCAGTCCGGCGGCGGGGTGCGCGACACCGCCAAGGCCGACGCCCTGTTCGACGCCGGGGTGCGTCGCGTGGTGGTGGGCACCGCCGCCATGGAGGACCCCGCCTTCGTCACCGAACTGGCCCGGGACCGCCCCGGGCAGGTGGCGGTCGGCCTGGACGCCCGCCTGGTCGTCGACGACGCCGGGGGGGGGGTGTGGCGGGTCGCGACACGCGGCTGGGAGACCGACTCGGGTCGGGACCTGCTGGATGCGGCCACCGAGTTCGAAGGGCTCGGTGTCGCCGCGTTGATCGTCACCGAGATCGGCCGCGACGGCACCATGGAGGGCCCCGACTACGACGGCCTGGCCCGCGTGCTGGAACGCACGACCCTGGACGTGATCGCCTCGGGTGGCGTCGGGTCGCTCGCCGACGTGAAACGTCTCGCCTCGCTCGAGACCGGTTGGCGCAGACTGTCGGGGGCGATCATCGGCCGTGCGCTCTACGAGGGCGCGTTCAGCCTGGCCGACGCGTTGGCGGTGCTGGCCGACTGACCCGGATCGGGTTGTGACAACCGGCATGGCGGCGCGGATCGGCGGGGTTCATCGACACACTGGTCCGCTCCACGGGGGAGGGAACCCGCCGTTCGAGGAGTGTCATGAAGCTGATCCCCGCGTCGTACCGCCTGCGTCACCTGCCTCTGCGTCTGGTGACCGGGGCGTTCCTGTTGAACTCCGGTCTGGGCAAACGCGACGTCGACGCGGACATGGCCGCGGGTCTGCACGCCGGCGGGGTCACCGCCTTCCCGCCGTTCGAGAACGTCGAACCCGAGACGTTCGCGAAGGGTCTGTCCCACGCCGAGACCGCCCTGGGTGTCGCGCTGCTCGCACCGTGGGTGCCCTCGGGGTTGGCCGGTGCCGGACTGGCCGCGTTCAGTGGCGGGCTCATGTCGATGTACGTGCGCAACCCCGAGCTGCGCGAACCGGGTTCGCTCAGCCCGTCCCCGGCGGGGATGGCCGTGTCCAAGGACTCCTGGCTGCTGGCGATCGGGTTGAGTCTGGTCGCCGACGCGTGCATGACACGCCGCGCCCGACGCCGGGGCTGACCTTCAGCGCCGGTCGGTGTCGACCGTCCGGTTCCAGACCCGCAGCAACGGCACGTCGTGTTCGGTGTCGAGCACGCAGATCGCCCCGGCGTCGAGGGCCAGGTGCGCCCCGAACCGGGGTGATTCGCCGAGCCACCGCGACCCGAGCACCCGCAACAGGTGCCCGTGCGCGGCCAACGCGACGTCCCGTCCGGCGTCCAGGTCGGCCCGCACGGCGGTGAGCACCCGGTCGCACCGGGCCGCGACCTGACCGGCGGTCTCCCCGCCGGGGGCGTCGTCCGCGAAGATCGTCCAGCCCGGGTCGGTGCGGTGGATCTCGTCGCTGGTGCGTCCCTCGTAGTCGCCGTAGTCCCACTCGGCCAGGTCCGGGTCGACGATCGGTTCGGGGTCGTCGAGCCCGGCGAGGCGGGCGGTGTCCCGGGCGCGCCGCATCGGCGACGTGCGGATCTGCGCGAACGACCAGTCGGCGAGCACCTCGGCCGACGCCCGTGCCCGGGCCTCGCCGTCCGCGGTCAGCGCGATGTCGGTGGTACCGGTGTGCCGCCCGGTCCGGCTCCATTCGGTCTCGCCGTGGCGGAGCAACACGATGCGGCCGGGCCGGGAGGTTCTCGTCATGACCCGATTGTGCCGGACCGACGCGGGGATCGCTCGGGGTCCGACCCGGACCGGGTCGGGCCGCCTCCGGACCGGTCACGGGAAAAGTTCGATTCCGGGCGCGAAAAACGACGCGTTCGGCCGGTAACGTTTCGCGCATGACCCACGCACACGTCATTCCGTGTCTGGACGTCGAGGGCGGCCGTGTCGTCAAAGGCGTGAACTTCGTCGGGCTGCGCGACGCCGGCGACCCGGTGGAGCTCGCCGAACGGTACGTCGCCGAAGGTGCCGACGAGTTGGTGTTCCTGGACATCACCGCCACGACCGAGGACCGTGACACGATCGTCGACGTCGCCGGTCGGGTCGCCGCCATCGTGCCGATCCCGTTCACCGTCGGCGGGGGGATCCGCAGCGTCGACGACGCGGCCCGCCTGTTGGGTGTCGGCGTCGACGCGGTCAGTGTCGGCACGGCGGGGTTCCGTGACCCGGCGCTGTTCGGCGCGATCGCGGACCGTTTCGGTTCGGGTGCGGTCACCGCGGCGGTCGACGCCCGCGATGCGGACGACGGTGTCGGCTGGCAGGTGTGCACCGAGGGCGGTCACAACGCCACCGGCCGGGACCTGGTCGACTGGGTCCGGGTGGTCGCCGATTCCGGCGCCGGTCGGATCCTGTTGACCTCGATGGACCGCGACGGCACCCGCGACGGCTACGACCTGGCGATGACCCGTGCGGTGGCCGACGCGGTCGACCTGCCGGTCGTCGCCTCCGGTGGGGTGGGCAACCTCGAACACCTCGTCGAAGGCGTCCTCGAAGGTCACGCCGACGCGGTGCTGGCCGCGTCGATCTTCCACTTCGGCGACCACACGATCGCCGAAGCCAAGGCGCTCATGGCGTCGCGGGGGATCGACGTTCGACCGATCCCCGGGTGAGGTCGTAGCGTTGACGGCCGTGTCCGAATCACGAGCCACCCCCGTCCCGGTGATCGAGGAGGAACTCGCCCGGGTCCGCTACGACGAACGCGGGCTGGTTCCCGCGATCGTCCAGGAACACGGCACCGGCGAGGTGCTGATGATGGCCTGGATGAACGAGGCCACCCTGCGGCGCAGCCTGACCGAGGGCCGCACGGTGTTCTGGAGCCGTTCGCGTTCCGAGGAGTGGCGCAAGGGCGACACCTCCGGCGAACGCCAGTGGATCCGCTCGGCCTCCTACGACTGCGACGGCGACACGTTGCTGTTCGTCGTCGACCAGGACGGCCAGGGTGCGTGCCACACCGGCAACCATTCGTGTTTCTTCCGGAACTTCGGTTCCGACGACTGACGGGGATCCCCCATGACACAACTGAGCCGAGAAGCCTTCCGTGCCCTGGCACGGAGTCACCGCATCGTGCCCGTGTGGCGCGACGTCCTCGCCGACCAGATCACCCCGGTCGCGGCGTTCGCCCGGCTGTGCGGCGACGAACCCGGGTTCCTGTTGGAGTCGGTCGAACACGGGGAACGGTGGGCGCGTTGGTCGTTCATCGGTCGACGCCCCCTGGCCACGTTGCGGTCCCACGGGGACCGGGTGGCCGTCGCGGGCGAGGTGCCGGGCACGGTCCCCCTCGACCGGGGCATCCTCGCCGCCGCCGAAGCGGTCACCGACCTGCTGAACGCGCCGCTGATCGACGACCTGCCGCCGCTGTACGGCGGCCTGGTCGGGTACCTCGGTTATGACGTCATGCGCGAATCGATGCACCTGGGCGCACCCCCCGACGACGACCGTGGCCTGCCCGACGCCGTGTTGGACGTCATCGGTGAACTCGCCGCGTTCGACCATTTCCGCCAACGGGTCGTGTTGATCGCGAACACCTACGTGGACGCCGACGCCGGGGAGGCCGCGATCGACGCCGCGTTCGATGCCGCGTCGGCACGGCTGGACCGGTTGACCGCCGACGGTGCGGTCCCGTTGGACGAACCGCTCATGGCGCCCCCACCGGCCGACGAACCGCCCGCCGAGGCGCGTGCGGAAACGCCGGCCGACGTGTTTGTCGCCGGCGTCGGGGCCGCGCAGGAACACATCGCCGCCGGTGAGATCGACCAGGTCGTGGTGTCCCAACGGTTCGCGTTGGACCTCGACGCCGACCCGTTCGACGTGTACCGGGTGCTGCGGCAGATCAACCCGTCGCCGTACATGTTCTTCGTGCGCGACGACGAGGTGACCCTGGTCGGGTCGTCACCGGAACCGTTGGTGACCGTGCGCGACGGGGTCGTGCTGACCCGACCGATCGCGGGCACGCGGTTCCGGGGCCGGACCGACGCCGATGACCGGCGTCTGGCCGCCGAGTTGCGCGAGGACCCCAAGGAGGTCGCCGAACACATGATGCTCGTGGACCTCGCCAAGGACGACCTGGCCGCGGTCGTGGAGCCGGGCACCTGCGACGTCGACGAGTTGATGACCCTGGAGCGCTACAGCCACGTCATGCACCTGACCTCCCAGGTGTCGGGGACCCTGGGTGACGACGTGTCGTTGGTCGACGTGCTGCGGGCCACCGTGCCCGCCGGGACGGTGTCGGGTGCCCCCAAGCCCCGGGCGATGCAGATCATCGACGACCTGGAACCCCACAAGCGGGGCCCGTACGCCGGGGTGGTCGGCTACGTCGATTTCGCCGGCACCCTCGACGTGGCGATCGCGATCCGCACGATGGTCGTCGCCCCCGACGGGCGGGCCTGGGTGCAGGCCGGTGCGGGGATCGTCGCCGACAGTGTCCCCGAGGACGAGAACCTCGAGTGCCACAACAAGGCCCGTGCCCTGTTGGCCGCGGTTCCCGCCGCGCGCCGCATGACCGCCACCCGCCGCACCCCCTGACCCCACCCCCCAGCGAAATTCGGAGCGTTTTCGTCCCCGACGGGTCCGAACGCTCCTTTTTTCGACGTCGTGCCTGCGATTCGTCCGTGGACGACACCGTCCGGTGGTCCGGCCCTTAGCTGAAATTCG
>CAZVFF010000070.1:0-10266 GCA_964626395.1 uncultured Iamiaceae bacterium
GTCGTCTTCGCTGTGGTCTTCTTCGCTGTGGTCTTCTTGGCTGTGGTCTTCTTCGCTGCGGTCTTCTTGGCTGCGGTCTTCTTCGCTGTGGTCCTTTTGGCTGTGGTCTTCTTGGCGGCCGCCTTTTTGGCCGTCGTCTTCTCAGCTGCACTCTTCCTGCTCGGCGTCTTCTTGGCCGTGGCCTTCTTCGCCCGGGTCTTCGCGGTGGTGGCGCGAGGTTCCGTGGTCGCGGTCGTCTCCACCGCACCGTTCGCCTTCGCGGTCGCCGCCGAGTGCCCGGCGGCCCGCGCCCGACGTCGTTCCTCGACGTCCGCGGCCGCCGACAGCTCACCGAGCGCCACGTGTGCCGCATCGGGCAGGTTCCAGACGTCGGGGATGAGTTCGCGGCACACCATGAACCCGATGTCGACCGAACCACGGTAGGAGAACACCGTGATGTTCAGACCGCATCCCTCCATGACCGGCCCCATCGGGTAGGCGGCCACGAGTTCGGCACCCGCGAAGTACAGCGGGAAATCGGGTCCGGGGACGTTCGAGATGATCACGTTGTGGATCGCCCGGTGCCGGCTGGCCAGCCCCGTGCTCGAATACAGACGCGACGCCAGGTTGAACACGTTGGGGCTGGCGTACTCGGCCCACTGCATCAGCATCGAGGCACCGATCGCGTTGTGTTCCTCCTTCGCCCCCTTGGTGGAACGCCGGATGTGCGCGATCCGGTCCGGGATGTCGTCGATGTCGCTGCCGAGCGACACGAACATGCCCGACACCTTGTTCGACGACGGACCCTGCGGTGCCTCGTCGTGTTCGGCGACCGAGATCGGGCAGATGCCGATCAACGACTCGGACGGTCGGGCGTCGTGGTCGTCCAGGTAGGCGCGCAGCGTGCCCGACACCAACGCGAGCACGATGTCGTTCACGGTGCAGCCGAACGCGTTCTTGATCCGTTTGATCTCGTCCAACGGCATCCGGGCGAATGCCGTGGCACGGTGCGAGGTGACCGACGCGGTCCACGGCGTACTGGGGGCCGACAACGGAACCGCCCCGACCAGTTTCTCGGGGCTGCGGCGTCCCTTGACCACATTGGAGATCGACTGCACCGTCCGATTCAACAGGGCGGGCAGGTTCGCCACCTGGCGACCGAACGACGCCGCCGCGATCCCCAGCAGTTCCATCTCGTTGGGCAGCTGCTCGGTGGGCAGGGGCCGGGGATCACCGAACGATTCCGAGTCGATCGGCTCCATGTCGAACAGGTGCACCAGGAAATCGGATCCCGACGCGCCGTCGACGGCCGCGTGGTGGACCTTGGTGATGATCCCGATCCGGTCCTGCTTGAGTCCTTCGACGACCCACATCTCCCAGAGCGGCTTGGTCCGGTCGAGCTGCGTGCTCGCGATCTGCCCGGCCAGTTCGGCCAACTCGCGGCGTCCCCCCGGCGCGGGCACCCCGACCCGGCGGACGTGGTAGTCCAGGTCGAAGTCGGGGTCGTCGGCCCACATCGGGTGACCGAGGCGGAACGGGACGTCGACGATGCGCCGCCGGAACAACGGAACGACGTGCAGCCGGGAGCGGACGAATTTCTTGATCTTCGCGAACGAGTAGCCCCCCGGCATCGTCGCCGGATCCAGCACCATCGTCATCGCGACGTGCATGTGGTGGGTGGGGGTCTCCAGGTACAGGAAGGTGGCGTCCAGTCCCGAAAGTCGTTCCATGGGGTTCTCCCCGGGGTGGTGATCGGCCGATGGGTGGGATCGATTCTGGCACGTTCCGGACGGCCCCGCTCCCCCGAAGATCCCGGGCCGCCCGAGAAGATCGCGGCCGGCGGGCAGCGCGCCTATTCTCGGGGGTCGTGGACTTCGAAGACACCCCGGAAGAGGCGGCTTTCCGTGCCGAGGCCCGTGCTTGGCTGACGTCGAACGCGGTGGGAAAAGGCCACCCGGACGACTTCTCCAATGGTCACCAGGACGAGGACATGTCGGATGCGGAGTACGCGGCCCGGTCCCGGGTGTGGCAACGCCGTCTGTGGGACGGCGGATGGGCGGGCGTGGCCTGGCCGAAGATGTTCGGCGGGCGGGGTGGCAAACCGATCGAAGCGTCGATCTTCTCCCAGGAACAGGCGGGTTTCGGTGTGTCGACCGGCATCTTCGCGGTGGCCCACGGGATGGTGGGTCCGACCCTGATGCGCCACGGAACCCCCGAACAGCAACAGCGCCACCTGCCGGCGATGCTGCGCGGCGACCAGATCTGGTGCCAGTTGTTCAGTGAACCCGAAGCCGGTTCCGACCTCGCCGGGCTGCGGACCCGGGCCACCCACGACCCCGCCACCGACGAGTGGGTCGTGACCGGCCAGAAGGTCTGGACCTCCCAGGCGACCGAATCGGACATGGGGATCCTGCTCGCACGCACCGATCCGGACGTCCCCAAGCACCGAGGCATCACCTACTTCCTGTTGGACATGTCCGCCCCCGGCCTCGACATCCGGCCGTTGCGGCAGATCACCGGACACAGTCACTTCTCGGAGGTGTTCCTCGACGAGGTTCGCATCCCCGCGGGGAACATCGTCAACGGTGTCGACGGTGGTTGGAAGGCCGCGGTCACCACGTTGTCGAACGAACGTGCCGCGATCAGCGGTTCGCAACGCGGCAAGGAACTGGCGCTCGTCGTCGACCGGGTACGTGCCGCCGGGCTGGCCGACGACCCGCTGATCCGCCAACGGGTCGCCGACTGCCACACCCGTCACGCGATCCTGGACTTCCTGTCGTGGCGGATGCAGACGGCGCTCAGCCGGGGGACGCCGTTGGGGGCCGAGGCGTCGGTGATGAAGTTGTTCTACGCCGAGCACGTCAAACGCCTCGCGGACCTGGCCGTCACCGTCGAAGGTGCCGCCGGAACACTGCGCGGTGCGGACGCGCCCGAGGACGGGCTCTGGCAGAGCCGCATGCTGGCGGCGTTGTCGATCGGGATCGCCGGTGGCACGAACGAGATCCAACACAACGTGATCGGCGAGCGGGTGCTCGGGCTGCCCCGCGAAGTGCGGACCGACCGGGACGCCCCGTTTCGTGCGCTCGTGGGCGGGCGCCCCGAACCGACCGGCGCCGGGTCGGGTGGGCGGGGATGACCGCCCACGAGTGGACCGGCGTCGACGTTTCCGCCCTCACCGCCACCCAGGCCGAACGTCGAGCCCGCGTGTTGCGCACCGCGCTCGACCTGGGTCGTCGAGGTGGCTACGACGCCGTCCAGATGCGCGACGTCGCCTCCGAAGCGGGTGTCGCCCTGGGGACCATCTACCGGTACTTCTCCTCCAAGGACCATCTGCTCGCCGCCGCGCTGGTGATGTGGGTCGCCGAACTGGAAGCGCAGGTGGCGCACCGACCGCCGTCGGGTGACACCACGACCGACCGGGTCCTCAGCGTGATCAAACGCGCGCAACGGGCCATGGAGCGCGAACCCGAACTGTCCGAGGCGTTGGTGACCGCATTGGTCTCACCCGAACCGGGCGCCGCGGAGTGCCAGCGTGAGATGACGATGATCATGGTCCGCACCATCGCCCGGGGTCTCGGAGACGATCTGGACCCGCAGGTCCGGGCCGACTCGGCGCGGATCCTCGGTCACGTGTGGTTCTCGGCGCTGGTCGGTTGGGTCCTGGGGTGGTCCGGCATCGACCGGGTCTCCGACGAGGTGTCCACCGCCGGCCACCTCATCCTCGATCATCTGGACAGCGCCGTCGGCTGACGCCGATCCGTTCGGGCACGGCGGTTCGCGTTCCACCGGAAAACGACGGAACCCCGCCCGAAGGCGGGGTTCCGATCCGGAGAAGGGGGAATCAGTGTGCCGTGCTGCGCTTCCGGTTGGCCAGCACCAGCAGGCTGCCGATCACCAGCAGGCCGATGCCCGCACCCAGGAACGGGAGGACCTGCGAACCGGTCTTGGGCAGGATGCCCGAGCCGCTGCCTCCGGTCGTGCCGCCCGGCGTGACGGGGGCCACCGTCGTGGCGGGGCCGGCGTCGTCACCGGCGACCACGGTCAACGTGGCGTGGGTGACCAGACCGCTGACGTCGGTGGAGACGTCGATCGGCCCTTCGGCCGTGCCCGCAGGGATCGTCCACTCGACGCTGAAGTTCCCGTCGGCGTCGGTCGTCGCCGAGAGGGTGTCGCCGCCGACGGTGACGGTCAGGGTGCAGTTCGGCGGGTAGCCCGAACCGCTGATCGTCACGGTGTCACCGACCTGCGCCTGGGAGGGCTCGATGGTGAGCGTCATCGTGTTGCCGTAGGCTTCAGCGGACGCGTTGTCGATCTCGCACGCGTCCGCGGCACCCGCGGTCGACGGAGCGAACGCGAAGAAGCCCAGCGCCAGGGCCAGGACCGCAACGGTTCGGATGACGGGGTTCCGTCGTAGAGGGCTCTTCATGGCTGTTCCCCTCACCTCTCTGGTGGTGTCTGTGCAGCGGGTTGGGAGACGACTATACACGACCGGTCCGGACAGCGGGTGAATTCATCGGCCGTGCAGGATCGCCGGATCCGGCCGCGTCGACCGTGGTCAACGGACCACGACCGTCTCGGTCGTGCTCCCGTCGAACGTGAGCTCCCTGCCGGTGTCGACACCGGCCTCCAGCACCGTGACCAGCGGGTTCTGTGCGTGCGCGGCAGGCTGGGGGATCAGCGTCAGACGGTACGGACGTGAAGGGTCCAGGAGTCCTTCGGTGTCCAGTTCGAAGGTCGTACGTCCACCGGGGTCGATCCGCACGGCCTGGGTCGCGACCCACGAGCCGAGCTCCTTCTGCACCTGGATCCCGACCTCGTTCCCGTCGATCCGCATCGCCACCGGTCGGAGCGCGGTGTAGACGCTGATCTGCAGGGTGATCGACCCGAAGGGTTCCCCGTCGGTGCGTCCGGCCCGGGTGTCACGGTTCCCGAGCACGTATTCGGGTTCGCCCTCGCCCGGTGCGATGTTCACCAGCTCGCCACGCACCGTGCCGGTGGTAGCACCGGTGGAGGGATCGCGGTCGACCACGTATTCGTAGGACTGCCCCAGGAAGTAGTCGGCCTTGTTCGCGCTGCCGTTGCTCAGGCGGATCGATACGAGATCGTCGCCGTCGGCCGACGGGAAGGCCCCGTTCAGGCCGATGTCGGCCAGATACGCGTTGGCCTCGGGCTGGTTCACCATCGCCATGAGCCGGTGCTCGTGCATCATCGGCGACAGCACGTGGGTGATCGCCGAGATCTCGGGCAGTTCCCGGTGGGTGAGCGCGTCGAAGGTCGCCTCGGCGACGTCGGAGAGCCGGTCGGACCGTTCGTCCACGTCGGGCAGATCGGTGTACTGGTCGTGCATGAGGAACGCCGCAGCGTTCTGGTGGGTGAGCGGTTCGGGGATCCCCTCGACGCTCACCGGGCCCGTCAGCTCCAGCAGTGCGGCCAACGCGAACGGGTCGATGTACAACACGCCGTCGACCTCGGTCCCGCCCGCCTGGGGGTACAGCTGTTCGGCGACCCGGGCGACGGTGGGGAAGTCGGGTGACGCCGAGATGTTCTGGAGGAACCTGGCCGGTTGCAGGTGCGCGTAACGCGCCACGTACTCGTCCTCGCCCGTGATCCGCCGGGACTCGGGGTCGGATGCCTCGTGCAGGTCGTTCATCTTGCCGTGCCTGGTCAGCTCGAGCTTGCCGTCGACCGCGTCGAGTTGTGCCCAGGCACCGATGAACCCGCCCAGGCCGCGACTCTCCGCGGGGTTCGAGAACAGCAGCAGGTAGCGGCGCGGGCCGTCTCCGCCGAGCAGTTCCGGTGCGGTGCGGATCGCCCCCAGCACCTGTTCGGCCTGCGGGACCGCCCGGACGAGCCGGTCGGCGTAATCGTCCGCCTTGTGGCGTACCGGTGCGACGAGCCAGCCGTTCATCGAATCGTCGACGTCGTCACGTGCCGTGATCATCGAGTCGACCATGCGTTCGACCGGTTCCTCCATGCCCGAGATCAGGTCCAGGTCGAACGTGCCGTCGGCCGCCCGGATCTGCTGGTAGGGCGCGACCGTCGCCGCACGTGCGGCCCGACCCGTCACCGTCCGCCCCGAGGTCGCGGCCGACGACGCGAGGCGGGCGTGCTGGGACAGCACCGGAACCGGGTACGCCAACTTGGTGAGGGGGCCGGCCAGGTCGCTCTCGGCGTGCGCGAAGGAATCCTCGGCGCTCCGCCACAGTGCGCCGGCCCCGGACTGGTCGGCGCGGGTCGCCTGGTCCATCCCCCGTCGGGCGGCGGCGATACCGTCGTCGAGGGGTTCCAGCGCCCGGAACGCGAAGAACGTGAACGCCCCCGCGGCGATGATCACGAACCCACCGAGGAGCCCGACCGCGAACAACACCCGTCGGCGGCCTCGTCGCCGCATCGTCCGGTAGCCCGACACCATCACCATCAGGACCACCACACCGGTCACGAGCGCGGTGAACCCGAAGAACCCGACGTCCGCGGTGCGCAGCAGCGCCTGCGCGCTGAGCGCACCGATGAGTGCCCCGGTCAGGCGATCCCGACGATCGGACCGGAACGCGGCGTGGACCGCGAATCCGAGTGCGACGGCCCCACAGACCAGTACCCACACCGACCCGGCGAGCACCGTCTCGACACCGGCCAGGACCAGCCAGACCCAACGGCGGGCGCATGCCGCGAAGAACGTGACGGCCGCACCGAACGCCGCACGTTCGATCACGTCGAACACGGCCACACCGGTCGGTTCGGCCGCGGACAGCCCCGTGCCGACGGCGGCCACCGCCACGATCGCGAGCACCGGGCTCCAGTTCGTACGCGACCGTCGACGACGCGGGGGTTCGTCCCCGGTCGTGTCCGGCATCGGTGTGCTGGTCTGTCGGTCTGACACGTCCCTCCTGAACGGGCACCTGTGGGAACGGATCCGTCGTCCGTACCGCCCGACACGGCGCCCGTGAACCGGGTCGAATCTAGTGGTCGTCGGTTGAAAGTGGGATAACGGCTTTGACGGCGGAGGATCGTGTCCTAGTTTGCGCCCCCATGGACCTGCAGACCCCGGAGGAGACCGTCGTGGTGGACGACCCGGTGGAGGTGCGGCGATGAGCGGCCGGCTCCGAGGCAGGGTCGCGATCATCTCCGGGGCGGCCCAGGGCCAGGGTGAGGCCGAGGCACGCCGGTTCGTCGCCGAAGGCGCCCGCGTGGTGATCGGCGACCTCAACGACGAAGCGGGTGCCGCGGTCGCCGCCGATCTGGGCGAAGCCGCCCGGTTCGTGCACCTGGACGTCACCGACCCGGACCTGTGGGCCGACGCGGTCACGACCGCCGAGGACGCCTTCGGTCCGGTCGACGTGTTGGTGAACAACGCCGGGATCCTGATCTTCGGCCCCCTGCAGAAGCTCACCGCCGACCAGATGCGCACCAGCATCGAGGTCAACCTGATGGGCACCTTCCACGGCATGCAGGCGGTGTACCCGTCGATGAAGACCGCCGGTGGGGGTTCGATCGTGAACATCTCGTCCTACGGCGGCATGACCGGGTTGCCCATGCTCGGGGCGTACGTGGCGTCCAAGTTCGCGGTGCGGGGACTCACCAAGACCGCCGCGATCGACTACGCCCGGGCGGACATCCGGGTCAACTCGGTCCACCCGGGGGGTGTGGACACGCCCATGACCCGCAATCCCGACGGCAGCTCCAGCGACGATTCCGCCTACAGCCAGTCACTCCCGATCAAACGCCACGCGACCGTCGACGAGATCGCCTCGTTGGTGCTGTACCTCGCCTCCGACGAGTCCAGCTACTGCACCGGGGCCGAGTTCGTGATCGACGGTGGCGGGCTCGCGGGGATCCACAACCTGCTCGACCCCTGAAGTCCCGTGCCGGAGTGCGCGTGCGACGTGAACGGGCCCGTGATCGGGTTCGATCACGGGCCCGTTGTTCGTGACGGGGTCGGTCAGTCGGCGGGTGTGCCGAGCCTGGCCGACGCGGTGTCCCCGCCCGGGGAGTCCTCCATGCGGTCGAACCAGATCGGTGGCGGGTACATCCCGGTGGTGTCCGGGTCGTTGATCGCCGGGTCCGGTTCCACGTAGAACTGGGACGCCCAGCGGCGGAACTTGTTGAACGTCCGGTCGGTTGATGCCAACGCGGGCGTGACGACGTGTGCCTTGTGTTCCCAGATCATCTTGTCCTCGAAGACCTGCTGGGAGACCTCCTTGGCGAAGGCCCTGCCCACGCTCGAGGTCGCGTCCGCGTCACCCATGTTCGGCACCGCGAAGGTGAAGCGCAGCTGCATGTGCTCCTCGTCGATGGGGGTGTTGCAGCCCAGCAGGTACAGGTCGACGAACCCGGAGAAGTGCGTGACGGTGAACCCGGGGCCGGTCGTGTCCACGTCGATCCGGCCCTCGACCACACCCTGGGGGGTGACGAACTTCTGGGTGGAGCGCAGCTTCGCGGTGTGTTCGTGGGACTCGTACTCGTCCAGCTCGGGCACGGCTGCGGTGTTGTGCACGTAACGGAAGTGCGCCAGGTCGACCCCGTTCTCGGCGATCTCCTGCCAACACGCGGCCACCTCGAACACCCGGTGGGTGGTGGTGTCGAACCCGTCGGGGTCGTTGAACTGCGGAACCTCGGGGACCTCCCAGAGCGGTTCGACCTCGTTGGGGTGGTACCAGGTCAGCACCAGACCGTTGCGTTCGATCGTCGGGTAGGTGCGGACCCGGCCCTTCTTGTTGATCCGGTCGGCGTAGGGGATGTCGGTGCATTCACCCTCGCCGTTGAACCGCCACCCGTGGAACGGGCACCGGATCTGGTCGCCGTGCACGGTTCCGCCGTGACCGAAGTGCGCACCCAGGTGCGGGCAGAAGGCGTCCTGCACGTGCGGGGTCCCGTTCTCGTCGCGCCATCCCACCAGGTGCTTGCCGAAGTAGTACATGGCCTTGGCCTTGCCCACGGGGAAGTCCTCGGGCCAACCGACCTGGAACCAGCCGTAGGGGACCGGGTACGGGTAGCGGGAGCCTTCGTAGGGGAAACGCGTCATGGATCTCTCCGATTGATTCAGCCGGTGTTCAACGGGCGAAAACTAGAACGTGTTCCACTCTAGCGTTTCCGGGCGCGGCGAACAGGGTCCACCGGCCCGTACGCCGGTGGACCCCCGATGGTCACTGCTCGTCGGTCATCCCGGTGCCGGCTGTCAGGATCAACGTGAGCGCCCCGTCCTCGTCGACGCTGGCGTTGACGTTGTAGTTGTTCCCGCCCTTCGTGCCGATGACCATGCCGCTGTTCCCGGCGGTCGACTGCATGGCGATCTCCACGTCGTTGTCCTCGAAGCCGTCGGCGTAGGACGCCAGGAGCTCCTTGAGATCGCCCGAGCCCTCCAGGTAGACCGAACTCTGCTCGGCGGTGTCGACCTTGGTCTGGGTGACGTTCGCGATCTCCATGCCGCCGGGGATCGGCAGGATGTCCGACGGCCAGTCGTCGGGCAGGTCCTGGGAGGTCTTCGACGAGAACTCGCCGTCCTCGGTCTTGATGCTGAAGGAGCCGTCGTCGCCGTCGATGTCGATGTCGCCGCCGGTCGCACCCTCGAGGCTCTTCTCGGCGATCTTCTCCGAGAGCTTGTCGGTCGCCTTGCCGCACGCGCTGACGCTGAAGACCAGCGCGAGCGCGGCAGTGGCCATCAGGACGCGTCGTGTCGTGGTGGATGTGCGTTGCGATTCCATTTCGGATCTCCCCTGTGGGTTCCGGCAGGCCTCCGTCGGGCCCGGGTGCGGGCGAGGGTACCACGGCCGTTTCCACCGCGGGATCGAATCCGTCGGCTGTGTCCGAGGGCACGTCGGTCCGCCAGGTAGTGTCCCGACCCATGGAACTCGGACTCGCCCTCGGTTACTGGTTCGCGCAGCCCCCCACCGGGCACGCCGAGGCGGTCCGTGCCGCTGAGGATCTGGGGTTCGACTCGGTCTGGACGGCCGAGGCCTACGGGTCGGACTGTTTCACCCCACTGGCCTGGCTGGGGGCGTCCACCACGTCGTTGCGGCTGGGTACCGCGGTGTGTCAGTTGTCGGCGCGCACGCCGACGGCGACGGCGATGACCGCGTTGACCCTCGACCACCTCTCGGGGGGTCGGATGATGCTCGGTCTGGGTGCGTCGGGTCCCCAGGTCGTCGAGGGCTGGTACGGCCGGCCCTACCGTCGGCCGCTGGCGCGGACCCGCGAGTACGTCGAGATCATCCGTCGGGTCCTGGCGCGCGACGAGCCGCTCGATTTCCAGGGCGAATTCTTCCAGCACCCCTTCGGTGGTGAGGGTGCCAC
>CAZVFF010000071.1:0-10171 GCA_964626395.1 uncultured Iamiaceae bacterium
CAGACCGAACCGGGGTCTGCGTCCCAGCACCCATTCGATGTTGTCGGCGTACGACCAGGCGAAGTAGCCGTCGACGGGTACACCGTCGGCGATCGCCCGGGCCACTTCGGCCAGGTGTGTGCGGTAGTACCAGGTGCGCAGTGAATCGTGGACCCGGGCGGTGCCGTCGGCGTCACGGGTCACGGTGTCGACGAACGCGGCGCCGTTCTCGGTGACCACCAACCGGTCGGCGACCGGGTGGTCGGCGAAGCGACGCAGCACGTCACCCAACCCGGAGGGTTTCACCACCCAACCCATCGCGGTCTTGACCGGTTCGAACCCCTTCGGGGGCCGGACCGGCGGGATGGGCAGCGCCCACACACCCGGGATCGGGACCGATCGGACCACCTGGGGTTGGTAGTACTGGATCCCGAGGAAGTCGAAACGGTGCCGGGCGGCGTCCTCGTCGCCGTCGCGCACGACCTTGGCCAGGGTACGGTCCACCAGCGGCGCCTCGCCCCACGGGTAGCCGAGCCCACCTGCGGGGTCGAGGAACATGCGGTTCAGGATCGTGTCCCACGCGCGGACTGCCCGTGCCCCCCAGGCCCGGTCCGGCCGGCGGGTCCACACCGGCATCGTCGCGTGGGTCGTGCCGATCACGGCATCGTCGCCGAGGGTCCGGCGCATCCGTCGTGCCGCTTCGGCGATCGCCAGGTTCTGGTGGTGGGCGACCCGTACGTAGCGGTTCAGGCTCGGGGTGCGGTCGAAGAAGCCGAGCAGATGGTGCAGCGCGTGCATCGACGGTTCGTTCGCGACCATCCACCGGGTCACCAGGTCGCCGAACGCGCCCGCGGCCGCCTCGGCGTAGTCGGCGAACCATTCGACGACGTCCCGGTTCGACCAGCCGCCGCGTTCGTGCAACGAGCGGGGCAGATCCCAGTGGTACAGGGTGATCCACGGTTCCAGCCCGTTGGCCCGACACGACTCCAGGATTTCGCGGTAGAACGCGACGCCGGCATCCGAAACACGACCGGTGCCCCCGGGGATGATGCGCGGCCACGACAACGACAGGCGCTTCGCGTCGAACCCGAGATCGGCGACCAGGCCGAGATCCTCGGGATACCGGTGCGCGAAGTCGATCGCGATGTCCCCGACCGGGCCGCCCGAGACCTTGTGGTGGTGGTCGGCGTGGTCCCAGATCGACGGGGTCTTGTCGGCGGCGTTCCACGCGCCCTCGATCTGCCAGGCCGCCGACGCGACCCCCCAGGTGAACCCGTCGCCGAAGTCGTCACGATGCATGGGGTGCGACCCTAACGGACCTCGGCCGGGTCCGATCGTGCGCCGGTCAGGTCCCGTCGGAGCCCCGGAGGGGGTCGAGGTAGACGAAATGGTGTCGGTCGCCGAGAACGGTCGCGTGGTCTTCGAGCCAGGCCCGGAACTGCGCTGTCGTCATGCCCGGCGGGGAGATCAACGTCGTCAGATCCTCACCCGCCTCGTCGAGCATCCCGTCGAGGATCAACAGCCCGAGGAACGACTCCTCGGAGCTGAAGACCGTCTGCTGTTCCGCGCCGGCCTCGGCCTGCGCCTCGGCCAGCATGTCGTCGAATCGTCGGCGCTGGTCGGGGTCGATCCCCGGCGTCGGCGCCAGACGGATCGTGGTTGATCCGGCCCACGCCTCCAGTGCGTCCCGGCGCGCACGGTAGGTTCCGATCGGTTCGTTCAGGGGTGTTCCCGCGGACGCGATCAGTTCCGCATCCGGTGTCGGTGGGTCGGCGTCGGGGGTGAGCACCAGGCGTCGACCGGCGTCCGGCCGACGCCGGTCCAGGCCCCGGAAGGACCGGTAGAGCATCGTCTCACGTCCCGGTCGGAGCCGGACCGGAATGCCCATGTCCTCGAGCTCGAGTACCGCGACGGGCAGGAACGCTCGTGTCGGATACCGCGGCGCCTCGACCAGGACCGGTGGACCCGGCTCGACCCGTTGTCGGATCGCCGCTCGGAGATGGTTCGCGGCGTCGCCGGCCTCCCTGGTGGTCGAAACACCGAAGTCGACCGTCGGCAGCGCTGCCAGCGCGACGAGTGCGGTCGCAACGACCACCATTGCGTCGACGCGCCGACGTACCACCGGGTTCCCCGGACGGGAACGCACCCGTCGACACCGTGCGAACGCGAATGTGACCACCACTGTGGTGAACGCGGCGAGCGGCCAGGATGTCACCAGATAGGCGTCCATGTAGCCCGCACCGGGCTGCCGGTACACCGTGGTGACCCAGGCGAGCCAGGCCACGGCGCCGATGCCGATCCCCGTCACGACGGTTCGGTCCGCACGGCGGCGTGCGAGGACGAACGCGCTGGCGATCGCCGCTGCGACGGCGATGAACGAGATGACCTGGACGAGCGCGTTTGCCGTGGGTCCCGAGCTCGAGAACGGGGGATCCTCGAGCGACGGACGGAACCAGAACGGCGGAACCGTCAGCGGTGAGGTCACCACACGGATGGTGTCGATGATCCCGTGTTCGGAATCTCCGCTCTGATGGAGCATCGAGAAGAACCAGATCCGCAGGTTGCCGCCCGGGCGGAACACCTGGTCGATGACCGCGGGTGCCCACATGACCACGGTCGCCGCACCGGCCACGATCAGAGCCGGCAGGAACCGCCGACGCACACGTGGCCAACGGTCGGCGGCTCGTGCCCGGACGCGGCGGACACGGAGCGTCGCGATCCCCACGGCGAACGCGGTCGCCGCGGGTACGACGAGTACGTACTGCGGATGTGTCAAGAAGAGGTAGTTCGCGGTCAGGGCCAGCGGGACGAGTCCCCGGGGATCCGTTTCGGCCACGGACCACGCGGCGATGCAGAAGGCGAAGAACGCGAGCGGTCCCGTCTGGACGGGGGTGGGGTCGATCAGCATCTGGCTGCCCAGGCTCCAGACCAGCAGCGTCACGAACCCGCATCCGACGAGCCCCCACCGGTAACCGACCCGGCGTCGGATCAGCCACAGGGCCATCAGCACCCAGCCGCCGTCGAGCACCGCCATCCCGATCGGTACGCCCCACGACACGCCGAACAGCTCGACGGGGATCGCGAGAAGGTAGTGGTGGACCACACCCAGGTAGTGCGGCCAGTCCGTCGCACCGGGCGGGAATCGCATCGGTTGGCCGTGCAGCGGGGTGTGGGGCGAGAAGACATCGCGGATCCAGACCGTCGTGTAGGCGGCGTCGCGGGTCGGGAACCAGC
Organism: uncultured Iamiaceae bacterium; assembly: GCA_964626395.1. GTDB lineage: Bacteria > Actinomycetota > Acidimicrobiia > Acidimicrobiales > Iamiaceae > JAFDWI01. Next base: position 3,214 of record CAZVFF010000071.1, read on the forward strand.
CCGATGCGCCGTTGCGAACGGCCGAGGACGCGATCGGTGTGAGCGCCAGCAGGACAGCGAATCGGAACAATCGCCGCGCCCGTGGCGGTTCCGCCACCGTGGGACCGCGGTCGGTCTTCTCCGACGACGCGGCCGGGGTCCCGACGTCCACAGCGGTCGGCTCGGTCATACCCTCTCCACCCTCTCCCTCGTCGACGAGCGCCACTCCGACACCGCAGATTAGCAACGTGTGGTCATGATTCGTACGTGTGCAACAGCAGGCCCACCGGTGCGGATCGACCCTGGGATCGGGCAGAGTGGAACGAGACAGCTCCCCGGGAGGTTGCGATGTCGACCAAGCGTTACAACGTGCACATCATCCGTGTCTACGATCACGACACGGCACCACCGAAGACCGCCTACAAGGTCCTGGTCGACCGGTTGTGGCCCCGGGGAGTGAAGAAGGAGAGCCTCGAGATCGACGACTGGTGCAAGGACGTCACGCCCTCACCGGAGTTGCGCAAGTGGTACGGCCACGATCCCGACCGGTTCGACGAGTTCGCCGAGAGGTACCGTGCCGAACTGCGGGACGACCCCGCGGCGTCGGCACTGGCCGAGCTCGACACCAAGCTGCACTCACGGCCGGTCGTGCTCTACACGGCCGTCAAGGACGTCGACATCTCCGCCGCGGCGGTGCTGGCCGACGTGCTCGGCTGAACGTCCGACTCACCAGCCCAGGTACTCGGGCTTGCGGCGTTCGACGAACGAGCGGACACCTTCCTGCGCGTCGTGTGAGCCCATGTTCGCCTCCTGGGCCCAGGCCTCCTCGTGGAAGGCCGTGGCCCGATCCGAATCCAACGACCGGTTGCACAACGCCTTGGTCAGCGCGAGCGCCCTGGTGGGTCCGGCCGCCAACCGGTCGGCGAGTGCCCCGGCTTCGGCGGTCACCCGGTCGGTCGGCACGACCCGGTTCACCAGACCGAGCTCGCGGGCTTCGGTGGCCGAGACGTCATCGCCGAGGAACAACAACTCCTTGGCCCGCTGCAGCCCGATGAGGCGGGGCAACAGGTAGGCCCCGCCGCCGTCGGGGACCAGCGCACGACGCACGAAGACCTCGATGAAGCGGGCGTCGTCGGCGGCGACGACGAGGTCACAAGCGAACGCCAGGTGCGCGCCGATGCCGGCGGCGGTGCCGTTCACCGCCGCGATGACCGGCTTGGGGCAGTCCAGGACCGCTGCGACGAGCGCCTGTGCGCCGGTCGCGATCATGCGGGACACGTAGCCGACGTGTTGGGCCGGTGCGCCTTCGGGGAGGGGATCCGGGGTGCGTGCGGCACGCAGGTCCGCGCCGGTGCAGAACGCCGTGCCCGTCGCGGTGATGACCACCGCCCGGATCCCCAGCAGACGGCCCGCTTCGTCGAGCAGGTCGATGACGCGGTCACGTTGGTCCGGCGAAATGGCGTTGGCCACGTCGGGACGGTCCAGGGTGATCCAAGCGACGCCGTCGGCGGTCACCTCCCAGCGCACCTGTTCGTCGAGTGGGCGGTCAGCGGACGGTTTCGAGTCCCTCATGGTGGTGGATCCTATTTCTGACACCCCGTCAGGTTCACTACGGTGGACCGACGTGTTGATCGCCGAGTCCATCCCCGCTCACTTCTCGCTCGATGACATCACGGCGGCGAGCCTCGGGATCCTGTTGCTCCGTCTGGGTGTCGGCATCGGACTGGCTTCCCACGGCTGGAACAAGTTCTTCGGTGGCGGCAGGATCCCCGGGACCGGCCGGTGGTTCGAATCGATCGGGATGCGTGAAGGAACCGGACGGATCTGTGCGGTCATGGCGGCGAGCACCGAACTGGGTGCCGGTGTCCTGTTGGCACTCGGCCTGCTCACCCCGCTCGCCGCGGCCGGGGTGATCGCCGTCATGTTCGTCGCCGCCTGGACCGTGCACCTGCCCAACGGTTTCTTCAGCGCCAAGGACGGATACGAACTCAACTTCGTGATGGGGCTCGCCGCCCTGGCGATCGCGGTGGTCGGCCCCGGACGGTACTCGCTCGACAACGCGATCGGGATCGCCTACCGGTTCAACGGGCTCACCGCGTTGGTCGTCGCACTGGTCGTCGGTCTCGGCGGCGCGGCGCTGCAACTGGGGATTTTCTACGAGCGGCCCGTCCCGGAGGACTGACCGACGGCTCGTCGTGTGGCGAGTGTCACCGACGGACCTTCCCGGGGATCTACACTCTGGCGACCACCTGCCGAGCATGAGGGATGGATGGCCGGTTCACGACGTAGCGCCGAAACCACGAGCGGGGAGCCCGACACGCCGAACGCGTCCCGTCGCGGCGCCGCGCTGGTCGTCGAGGGGCTCGACGCCGGGTACGGCGAGGCGAACGCCGTGCTCGACGGCATCGACCTGGAAGTGGCCGCCGGCGACGTCGTGGCCGTGCTTGGTGCCAACGGTGCCGGCAAGACCACGTTGCTGCGGGCGATCAGCGGCCTGATCGGTATCCACGGGGGGCGCATCACCGCCGGCACGGTGACCCTCGACGGCCGTGGGATCACCGGTCGCCAACCGGCCGCGATCGTGCGGGCCGGCCTCGCGCAGGTCATGGAGGGACGTCGGATCTTCGCCGAGTTGACGGTCGAGGAGAACCTCCGGACCGGAGCGATCACCCGCCGTGACTCGAAAGCCGTCGCCGCCACCTTCGACGAGGTCCTCGAGTTGTTCCCCGTGTTGGTGGAACGCCGCAACTCGACGGCGGGGTACCTGTCGGGTGGCGAACAGCAGATGGTCGCGATGGGCCGGGCGCTCATGGCCGATCCGCGTCTGTTGGTGCTCGACGAGCCGTCACTCGGGCTCGCCCCCCTCATCGTCGAACAGATCGGACGGATCATCACCGACATCAATCGTCGGGGCACCTCGGTGCTCCTGGTGGAACAGAACGCGATGATGGCGCTCGGTGTCGCCGACTCGGCCTACGTGATCGAGAACGGTTCGATCGTGCGTCACGGTGCGGCCGCCGAACTACGTGAGGACACCGAGATCCAGGAGTTCTACCTGGGTGTGTCGTCGGGTGGACGGGATTCGTTCCGGTCGATGGGCGCGTACCGTCCGGTGAAAGCGTGGGGTCTGTGAACAACGACGATGCGCTGTTGACCGTGACCGACGTCGTGTTGCAGTTCGGCGGGGTCACCGCGTTGAACGGCGTGTCCTTCGACGTGCGTCCGGGTGAACTGTTCGCGATCATCGGCCCCAACGGTGCGGGGAAGACGTCGATCTTCAACTGCCTGAACTCGGTGTACCGCCCGACCTCGGGTCGCATCGTGTTCGACGGTGTCGACCTGGCGGCCGCGTCGCCGGCGAAGACGGCCCGGTTGGGGATCGCTCGCACGTTCCAGAACCTCGGTCTGTTCACCAACCTGACCCTCGTCGACAACCTGATGCTCGGCCGTCACCACCTGATGAAGAGCGGCTTCCTGTCCGGGATGCTGTGGTGGGGACGGGCGAAATCCGAGGAGCTCGCCCACCGGCGCAACGTCGCCGACATCGTCGACCTGTTGGAGCTGGGCCCCTACGGCGGCATCCCGGTCGGGACGCTGCCCTACGGGATCCAGAAACGGATCGAACTGGGTCGCGCGCTCGCCATGGAACCGAAACTGCTGCTGCTCGACGAGCCCGTGGCGGGCATGAACCACGACGAGACGGTCGACATGGCCCGGTATCTGCTCGAGATCCGCCGGGAACTCGACCTGGCGATGATCCTGGTGGAACACGACATGCACCTGGTGATGGACCTTGCCGACCGGGTGTTGGCGATCGATTTCGGTCAGCCACTCGCGCTCGGTCTGCCGGGCGAGGTGCAGAACAACCCGCGGGTCATCGAGGCGTACCTGGGCAAGGCGGCCGACGCATGAGCGCCGCCGGACCGGTCACGGGTGCGGCCACCCCGCTCGGGGCGCTGTTGCAACGGGCCGAGGCGACTCCCCGGAACGTCGCCGTGCGGGTGTTCGAATCCGGCGTCTGGGTCGAGTACGGCTGGGATGACGTGGCCCGCACCGTCGCCCGCGTCGCGTCGTTGGCCTCATCGACGGGGGTGGGGTCCGGATCGGTCGTCGCGATCGCCTGCGGATCCCGGATCGAATGGTCGCTCGCGGTCTGGGCGTGCAGCGGTCTGGGGGCAGAGGTCGTGGCCGTTCCCGCCGACGCCGATGCGGCCACCCTCGCAGCGGTCACCGCGGCGGACCCCGCGTTGTGGATCCTGGAAGGAGCCCGACCCGCCGACGCCCTGGATGGGCTCGGTGGGTCCGGCGACACGCCACGTCTGGTCCTCGACGCCGTCGATCTGTCCGCCGACGCCCGACGGGGCGTCCATGAATGGGAACGTGACGTCCTGGACCCGGTCGGTTCCGATGATGCGACCCGTCTCGCTGATCTGCGCGCCGCCGTCGAACGGCTGGCCCCGGACACGGTCGCACTCCGTCTGCCCGGCGAGGCGGGTACGGCGGTCACCCACACCGAGCTCGTCGGGTCCGCCGACACCGACATCGGTGCCGCACGGACGCGGCTCGCCCCGACCGACGAATACCTCGCGTTCCTGCCGCCCACCTGGACGGCCGAAGCCCACATCCTCGCCGGTGATCATCCCGTCTCCGGCGCGGTCGTCTCGTTCGGCAGTCGGACCGGTGGTGGGTTGCGCGAGGTGGCCACGGTGCAACCCACGGTGCTCCAGGCGCCCTCGGAATGGTGGGAAGCGCTGGCTGCGACCGTGATCCGTTCGTCGGCCGAACCGGCACCGTTCGCGAAGGGCGCACTGCGTCGGATCCTCGATGGCGGCGGGGACGGACTCGGGGTCCGCCTCGCCCGACGGACACTGTCCCGTCGTTACGGACTGGCACGTCTGCGTACAGCCGTGTCGTTGGGCGCCGTGGGGGAGCGGGAATCGAAGGTGCTCGACGGCCTGGGCGTGCCGATGGACACCCCCGCTGGTCGACCCCGGCCGCTGGACGTCGCGGGGCCGCCCACCGATTCCGACCGTCTCGAGGAGGCCCGATGAGCGCGTTCGTCGACATGGTGATCAACGGAGCGGGCTCCGGCGCGATCCTCGCGTTGATCGCGCTCGGCTTCGTCATCATCTACAAGTCCACCGGGGTCATCAACTTCGCCCAGGGTGGATTGATGCTGGTGGGCGCCTACGTCGCCTACAACCTGCACGTCACCTGGGGTTGGCCGTTCGCGGTGGCGGTGGTCGGTGCGGTGATCGTCGGCGCCCTGGTGGGTATGGCGCTCGAGTTCCTGGTGCTGCGTCACATGATCGGCAAACCCGCGTTCTCCCAGTTGATGGTGACCGTCGGGTTGCTGTTCGTGCTCCAGGAGCTGTGTGCGATCATCTGGGGGCTCGACCAGCTCGACCTGCAGTCGCCGTGGGGTAACGACGTCGTGTCGATCGTGGGGGCACCCATCCGCGTGGACGGGCTCTGGACGATCGGGATCGCCGGGGTCCTGGTGGTCGCGTTCTTCATCTTCTTCCGGTATTCCCGGATCGGGTTGTCGATGCGCGCCACCGCGATCGACTTCGAGGCCGCTGCGGCGCAGGGGGTGAACCCGCGCACGGTGTACCAGGCATCGTGGGCGATCGCCGGCGCCGTCGGCGCGGTCGCGGCGATCATGGCGGCCGCGGCGCCGAACCAGCTCACCCCGCTGTTGCAGATCCAGGCGTTGATCGCGTTCCCGGTCGTGATCCTGGGTGGGTTGGACTCGCCCGGCGGGGCGGTCATCGGTGGTCTGGCGATCGGGATCAGCCACAACATCGCCGCGAAGTACTTCGCGGACTGGATGCCGTTCCTCGGGCAGTCGTTCGCGGACGTGTTCCCGTTCGTGATCATGATCGCGGTGCTGCTCATCCGGCCGTACGGGATCTTCGGCACCAGGGAGGTGCGACGAATATGACCGCGCTCGCGACCGCTGGAACGAACGCGCCCCGATTGTCGAGTCCGACCCGGGCTGGCACCGTCACGGTGCGTCCGGGACGCGACCTGCGGGTGTTCCCCGGGATCCCGTCCCGGGTGGCGCTCGCCGCGATCGGCGTCGTCGCCGTCCTCCTCCCGTTCGGCCTGGAGGACAAGTGGTTGTCGGTCCTTTCGATCTGCGGCGCGTTCGCGATCCTGGGCATCGGCCTCAATCTGCTGACCGGCTACACCGGCCAGGTGTCGCTCGGCCACGCGTTCTTCCTCGCGGTGGGCGGGTACGCGGCGGCCAACATCGGCGACAAACTCGGGTGGCCGTTGCCGTTGTGGTTGTTGGCGACCGCCGTGATCGGCGCGGCGATCGGTGGGTTGATCGGCGTGTTCGCGCTGCGGCTCAGCGGGAACTACCTCGCGATCATCACGATCGCGCTGTTGTTCATCGCGGAGTATCTGGCGCGCAAGTGGACCGACATCACCGGTGGGGGCGGAAACCTACGCGCCGATGTGCCCGTCAGCGTCGGCCCGATCGACTTCGCCGACCTCGAGGTGGTCGGCTTCACGTCGCGGGTCCAGGGGGTCTACTGGCTCATCCTCGGTCTCGTCGCGCTCGCTGCGCTGCTGGCACGCAACCTGGTGCGCAGCCGGGCCGGGCGCGCCATGCAGGCGGTGCGGGACCGCGACCTGGCCGCCGAGGTGATCGGCGTGTCGATGTTCCGGTACAAGATGGGCGCGTTCGCCGTGTCCGCTGCGTTCGCAGCGGTCGGTGGCGCGCTGTATCTGGGTGTGGTGCAACGCAGCATCCAGGTGTCTTCGGTGACCGGCATCCAGGGGTTCCTGTTGTCGATCACCTTCGTGGCGATCATCGTCATCGGCGGACTCGGATCGGTTTGGGGCGCGATCCTGGGCGCGCTGCTGGTCCAGGGGCTGCCCGGGGTCCTCGAGATCTACTCGGGGGTCCTCCCGTTCGTCGGCGACGGCAAATTGATGACCATCACCACGTTCAACAACCTATTCTTCG
>CAZVFF010000072.1:0-532 GCA_964626395.1 uncultured Iamiaceae bacterium
GAACGCCGGCGCGGTGTGCGACCCGCCGTTGATCGCGGCGACGAGCTGCGCGTTGGCCAGGCCGTTGAACGACAACGCCCGGGCCATCGAGATGACGTGCCCGCCGTAGATCAGGCGCCGGCCGTCGTCACGGGCCGCGGTGTTGAAGTGCACCTTGGCGGTGTTCTGCCACAACCGGGTTGCCATCATGTGCTCGGCGTCGGTCATGGTGACCCCGTCCACGTGGTCGATCTTCTCACCGACCTCGTAGTCGCCCAGACGGTACGGCGACCCGGCCGCGGTGAAGTCGTAGGAGGAGAAGTCCAACCCGGCGGGCACGATCAGGTCCCCCGGGGCGACCACGTCGGCCAACTCGGGGACGACCGCGTCCGGGGCGGGGGCGTCGACGTCGGCCTTGCGGACCATCACCCAACGAGCCCAGTCCAACACGGTCTCGCCGTCGGCGTCCACGGCGGTCGACCGGACCCAGACGATCCCGGTCTTCCCGCTCGAGTTCTGTTTCAGGCCGATGACCTCCGATGACGTGGAGAGC
>CAZVFF010000072.1:542-7971 GCA_964626395.1 uncultured Iamiaceae bacterium
GGCACTCGGCGTAGCCGAGGTTCGCGACCGCGTTGAGCGACACGTCCGGCACCGTCTTGCCGAACGCGACGTGGAACCCGATCAGGTCCTCGACCGGTGCCGGGGACAGGCCGCAGCGCCGTGCGAACACCGCGGACGACGGCAACGCGAACCGGGTCGGGTAGATCGCGCCGTATACCGCGCGGTCCCCGTCGGTGACGGTACGCGGGGTGGCGTGCTCGATCACCTGGCCGACCGTGAAGTCCTCGAAGAAGTTACCGGGGTTCGTCTTGACCATGACCGGCCAGGGTACCGCGGGTCGCCCGGACGGCTCCGGTCGTACCCGGCCACGGTGCGGACCCGGCCCGGACGGATGTCGGGCCGGATCGTGGGCCGTGCCGGGCCCCGCGCGCGCCGACCGGGCCCGGTGTGCTGGACTGCCCGTCATGGACCACCGCGCCGACGGGTCCGGAGGACCCGGACCCCAACCACCCGACGGGCCGGTACCCCGGTCGGGTGACGGCTTCCTGCACTGCGACGACGGGCAGGTCCGTTGGGGTCGTTTCGGTGCGGCGGGTGCACTGTTCGTCGTCGGAACCGGACACCGGACCGAAGCGCTGGTGCAGTTGCGTTCGTCATTCGCCCACCAGGGTGGTACGTGGTCGTGTCCGGGTGGGGCGATCGACCGGGGCGAGACGCCGTTGGTCGCGGCCTTGCGGGAAGCGACCGAGGAGGTCGGGGCCCCACCCGAACCGTGGGAACTGCTCGGCAGCCACGTGTTCGCACCGGCCGGTGACTGGCGCTACGAGACCGCCGTGATCCGGGTGCCCCGGCGGTTCGGGATCGCCGCGAACTTCGAGACGACCGAGGTCCGCTGGTGCACCGGCGAACAGATCGCCGCATTGGAACTGCACCCGGGGTTCGCTGCAGCCCTCCCGCACCTGTTGGAGATCGCGCGGCGCTGACCGGACCGCGCCGATCGAGTCAGCACGAACTTCGGAACCGGACGGCCCCGACGATGTCTCAGGCGCCGACGGCCTTGGTGAGCGCCCGGTCCAGGTCGCCGATCAGGTCGTCGGCGTCCTCGATGCCCACCGACAGGCGCACCAGCCCCTCCGGGGGGACGGCGACGGCCACCCCGGCTTCGCGCAAGGCGAGCAGGCTGGCGTGGGTCATCGCCACGGGCAGCTCGATCAACGACTCGACCGCACCGAGGGATTCGGCGAGGGTGAACAGATCCGTCGACTCGACCACGACCCGGGGCGACACCCCTTCGGCCGGTTCGAACGACACCATCGCGCCGGGCGTGCGCATCTGCGCCGTGGCCAGTTCGTGCTGGGGATGGTCGGTCAGGCCTGGGAAGTTCACGTGCGCGACGCGTTCGTCGGCGGCGAGGAACTCCGCGACCCGCGCCGCGTTCGCGGCGCCACGTTCCATGCGGACCCCCAGGGTGCGCAGGCCCCGCAGCACCAGGTAGCAGTCGAACGGCGCGGGGACGGCCCCGGCGGCGTTCTGGATGAACCCGATGCGTTCGGCGAGTGCGTCGTCGGAGGTGAGCACCGCGCCGCCCACCACGTCGGAGTGGCCACCCAGGTACTTGGTGGTCGAATGCACGACCACGTCCGCGCCGAGCGACAACGGTCGGGTGTTCCACGGTGTCGCGAACGTGGCGTCGATCACGAGGCGGCCGCCGGCCGCGTGGACGTCGTCGGCGAGGGTGGCGATGTCCACGATCCGCAGCAGCGGGTTGGTGGGCAGCTCGGCGATCACCAATGCGACGTCGTCGAGGTGGCCCAGGTAGGCGTCACGGTCGGTCAGGTCCGCGACGCGCATCTGCAGGCGGGGGACGTGCAGGTTGCCCAACAGTCGCAGGGTGCCGCCGTAGGCGTCGTCGCTGCACAGCACCGCCCCACCGTCGGGTACGCACCGCAGCACGGTGTCCAACGCCGACAATCCGGATGCGAACGCGGCGCCGTGGGTCGCGCCCTCCAGTTCGGCGAGCGTCGTTTCGAGCTTGGCCCGGGTCGGGTTGCCCGAACGGGAGTACTCGAACCCGGCCCGCAGGTCACCCACGGCGTCCTGCGCGTAGGTCGAGGCCAGGTGGATCGGCGGGGCGACGGCGCCGGTCGGCGCGTCGATCGGGTCGCCGGCGTGCACGAGACGGGTCGCGAAACCGATCTCCCCCGATGCGGCGGCGTCGGATGCGTTGTGGTCGGCCATCAGGCCACCTCCGGGTTCTCTTCGGCGATGTCGGCTTCGGTGATCACGCCGGTGGCGCGACCTTCCTCGAGGACCACCAACGGGCCCGTCCGGACCCTACCGGCGAAGGCGTCCAACGGCTCGTACGCGCCGACGTAGTCCGGTTTGGGGCCCAGGTGATCCGACACCGGGTCCTCCCCGGCGGAGGGGTCAGCGGCGATGAGCGCTTCGAGGTGGTCCCGTTCGACGATGCCGACGACCTCGGACACGACCACCGGCAGGTCGGCGGTGAGCACCGGCAACTGGGACACCCCGAACCGGCTCATCAACTCCAGGGCCTTGGTGACGGTCTGTTCCGGGCGGGTGTACACCAGCACCGGCAGGCCACCCCGGCTGCCTTCCACCAACGTCTTGGCGTCGACCTTGCCGGGTTGTTCGGGTGACAGGAACCCGTGACGGACCATCCACGGGTCCGAGAAGATCCGCGACAGGTAGTTGCGGCCGGTGTCGGGGAACAACACGACGACCACCGCGTCGGCGGGAAGGGTCTTCGCGACCCGGGCGGCGGCGGCCAGCACCATGCCCGAGGAACCCCCGATGAGGATCCCTTCGGTGCGCGCCGCCTGGCGGGCGGTGCGGAACGCGTCACCGTCGGAGACCACGACGACCTCGTCGATCAGGTCCGGTTCGTAGTTCGCCGGCCAGAAGTCCTCACCGACCCCCTCGACCAGGTACGGGCGGGCGTCGGAACCTGAATACACCGACCCTTCCGGGTCGGCGACGATCACCTTCACGTCCGGGTTCTGCGCTTTCAGGTAGCGGGCCACACCGGTGACGGTGCCGCCCGTGCCGGCACCCACGACGAAGTGGGTGACCCGCCCGGCGGTCTGGCGCCAGATCTCCGGGCCGGTGGTGGCCTCGTGCGCGGCCGGGTTGGCGGGGTTGTGGTACTGGTCGGGTTGCCAGGCACCGGGGATCTCCGAGACCAGCCGGGCCGCCACCGAGTAGTAACTGCGCGGGTCTTCGGGTTCCACGTCGGTCGGGCACGCGATGACCTCGGCGCCGTGGGCACGCAGCAACGCGAACTTCTCCTCGGAGACCTTGTCGGGAACCACGAAGACGCAGCGGTAGCCGCGGCGCGCCGCGACCATCGCCAGACCGACCCCGGTGTTCCCGCTGGTGGGTTCCACGATCGTCCCCCCGGGGGCGAGCAGGCCCCGGGCCTCGGCGTCGTCGATCATCGCCAACGCCGGGCGGTCCTTCGACGACCCGCCGGGGTTCATCCACTCGCACTTGGCGAGCACCGTGCACCGTGCGCCCTGCACGGTGGGGCCGAGTCGCATCATCGGTGTGTCGCCGATCAGCTCGATCGGCGAGGTCACGTACTGCATACCGTCAGCGTGGGAACCGTCGGTTTCGGAGGTCATGGGTTCGTTTCACCGTCCCCGGCCGCGACCGTCGCAGCCGATAGTTGACCCACATGGTCGACTATCGGTGCGGCGATGTCCAGTCGGGACCGCTCCACCGTCGGAAACCTCACGCACGACCCGTCTACGGCGTCCTTCCACGACAACTAGATTTCGGACCATGGCGATCATCGGGGCAGTCGACATGGGTGCATCCGGTCCGCGAGGCGCGCTCGTCGAGATCGACGGTGCCGCGGCGCGCCTGGCATCCGAGATCACCCCGCTGAAACATCCGAACCGACGGCGGAGCCTGGTCAAGGCTCTGCACAGGATGTTCGACGGTATCGACACCATCGGCATCTCCCTTGCCGGGGTCATGGATCCGACGACCGGCGCGGTCCGCCGATCCGGGCCCTATCCGTGGATCGAGGGGCCGCTCGGTCGGCAACTTACCGACGATCTCGGCGTCCACGTCCACGTGGTGAACGATGCTGAAGCGCACCTGCTCGCGCACGTGTCAGGCGGGGCCCACCCGATGTTGTGCGTGTCGCTCGGATCGGGGTTGGGGTTCGCGCTCACCGACGACACCGGCCGGATCCGGCACCCGCGGTCCGATACCTGCTGGGAGGTCGGCCATTTTCTCGTACGCCGCCCCGACGGCAACGACCGACAGCGTGACGATGCCGTGTGGGCGCTGGGTGCAGATGGACTCGCCGAAGCGCGCGCCGTGCACGGGTCCACGGTCGGCCTCGATGTCTGGGGTGACGACGTCGGGCTGTTCGTCTACAACATGGCCCGGCTGTTCCAACCGGCCACTGTCGTGTTCACCGGGGGCATCGCGGCGGGACTAGAATCAGACCTCACCGATCGCGTGGACGCGACCCTGGCACGCTTCTGGCCGGCGAATTCCTCATGGGCTCCGCCGTCGCTGACCACGTCGCCGTTCGGCCCAGGTTCGGCGATCGTCGGGGCGGCCGTGGCAGCCGCGACGTCACGTGACCGGTGACGACACGGACCGACCGCGCTCAACGCGTGAACGCGAACAGCGTCCGACCCACCCCACTGCGGTAGTCGGTCGAGCTGTCGTGATCGGTGCCGAGACGCTCGACGTTGGTGAAGCGCGTCTCGGCCCGGAACACCGCCTCGATCTCATCGGGGGTCCAGCCGATGTCCCCGGCACGATCCCAACCTTCGTCACGTTGACCCATGTCGAAATAGAGGGCGCTGCCGGTGACCCGATCGAGTTCCCGGATCAACGCGACACCTGCGTCACGGCCCTGGGCACGGATGACCTGGTGCACCACACTGAAACACGACACGACATCCCAGGTCCGGTCGGTGAAGCGCAGCAGCTGCAACGCGTCACCCACCGTGATCGCCGATCTGGGCACCCCGTAGGCCATCTCGCCGAGCACCGCGCACCCGCCGTCGATCTCCACGCCCTGCGCGGCGAAACCCCGTTCACCCATCTTGGCCACGAACCATCCGTAGGAACTCCCGACATCCAGGTAGGTGCCGCCGGTGAGGTCGAGACGGTCGAGGTGGCTCGTCATCATCTCGAGGCGATCCTCGCAACGCCGTCCGAGCGTCCAGGTCTCGGACAGTTCAGGTGCATCGATCGGCTGGTAGAGCTCGGTGGTGCCGCGCATCCAAGCGAGATTCCGGAGCTGGCGCTGCACCGGCGTGACCGCTGGGATCCAGGTGACGTCGACCTCCGCCGATGAACGACCCGCGGCGAGTTGCGCGGCGAGGCGATGGTGCCCCGCGACGATCTGGAAGTAGCCGGAATTCCGGATCGGACGCACGAGCGGGCGGGGATGTTCCAGCGCCGGGAGTTCCGTGGCGGGACCGTGCGCCGAGAAATCGTCCCGCAGTTCGCCGATGAGACGGCGCACGTCATCGGCTGTACGGCATCCGTGGTGTGTACCCACCGCGGCGATCGATCGGGCGGCGAACGCGAGGTATGCCGCTTCGCCATCGACGTGCAGGTCACGATCCCCGGTGTCGGCGAATGCCCGGTAGAGCGCGACGAACGGACTGTCGACGAGACGGGTCGATGGCCACATGGGTTCCCCCAGGTGTGCGGCGAACACGTCTGCCCGGACACCCCGCTGGTCACCGCACAGGAGTCGCTCGAAGTCGACGGTCTGCCCCCGCCGGCGCGCCGCGTGGCGTGAGACATCGCCGAAACGGCTGACGCCGAGGAGATCGTCGAGCATCACGGGCCACGCGTAGGTCCGATCCTGAAATGCAAGGCGGGCCCCACGGATCTCGCGTGCCACACGGCAGCTGATCGACTGCGCGTTCATCATCGGTCTCCAGAGACTGGTGTCGCGGTACGGATGGACATGATAGGGAACGGACACGGGGCCCGCCGTCGACCGGGCCGTTCGAAGGCGTGCTCCGATTCAACGGTTCAGCCGCGCTGCCAGATCCGGTTCTTCACCGACCACAGCCCCGGGAACGCGGCGTGGTTCAGCTGCACCATCTCCAGGTCGGTCAGCTCCCAGCCGAGCGCACCGGCGTTCGCGGCGGCCTGATCGGCGTTCTTCGCCCCCGGGATCGGCACCGCGCCGCGTTGGATGATCCAACGCAACGCCACCTGGGCGGGCGACCGGTCGCCGTGCGCGGCGCCGATCCGTCGCAGTTCGTCGACCAACGGGTCGACCTTCTCCATCGGATAGGTCGAGAAGGTCCGCGAACCCGGCGGCGGATTCGACGCCGAGTACTTGCCGGTCAGCCGGCCCTGACCGAGTGGTGAGTACGCCAACACGACCACACCGAGTTCCTCGCAGACCTCCAACAGGTCGGTCGCGATCGGGATCGTACGCAGCAACGAGAACTCCACCTGGTTCGACGCGAGACGCAGGTCGCGTTTGGCCAATTCGGCGTCGAACCGACGGGTCTCCCGGGCGGAGAAGTTCGAGATGCCGACCGCCCGGACCACCCCCTGCTGGTGGGTTTCGGCGAGCGCCTCGGCCTGGGCGGGGATACCCCGCAGGCTGATCGGACCGTGGATCTGGTACAGGTCGATCGCTTCGACCCCCAGGCGTTCCCGCGACGCCTCCGCGGCGTGGACCATCGAACGTCGCACGTTCCACTTCCAGGGCACCGGCATGAACTTCGACGCGATCACGACATTGCGCGCCCGTTCGGGATCCTGCGCCAACAACCGGCCGATGATCCGTTCGGATTCACCGTCGCCGTAGGCCTCGGCGGTGTCGAACAACGTCACCCCCGCGTCGATCGACGTCTCGAACGCCTCGGTGATCGTCCGTTCGGTCAACGACGTGTCGTAGCCGCCCATACCCCAGACACGTTTGTCACCCCACGCCCAGGTGCCGACCCCCATGTCGGCGATGGCGACGTCGGAACCGCCCAACCGGCGCAACCCGTCGTCGCCCTCGACGGTTCCGTCCGGTGTCGTGTCGTCGTTCATGGTCCGGTCAACCTACCCGGATTCTCGCGCAGCCAGGTTTCCAACCGGTCCGCCGACAACGGTTCGGAGAACAGGAACCCCTGGGCCAGGTCACAACCCAACGCAACCAGCTCGTCCAGCTGCGCGGTGTTCTCGACCCCTTCGGCCACGGTCCGCAACCGCAACGCGTGCGCCAACGCGATGATCGCCGAGGCGACCTCCCGGTCGGTGACCGACTCGGCGAGACCGGCGACGAACGACCGGTCGATCTTGAGCACATCCACCGGCAACTGGGTGAGATAACTGAGCGACGAGTACCCGGTGCCGAAGTCGTCGATCGCGATGTGCACCCCGAGCCGGCGCAGTGACCGCAACGAGTCGGCGACCTGGTCGGGGTCGACCAGCAACATCCGCTCGGTCACCTCCA
>CAZVFF010000072.1:8071-9985 GCA_964626395.1 uncultured Iamiaceae bacterium
TCGACGATCGGTTGGAAGTACAGGTGGAACTCGCCACGGTCCAGACCGCGTCGCAGCGCAGCTTCGGTCTCCAGACGATCCACCGCGGCACGGTGCATCGCCTCGTCGAAACCCTGGGCCCGGTCCCGACCCCGCACCTTGGCCTGGTACATCGCGGCATCCGCATCACGCAACAACGTCTCCGGCGCGCTGGTGCCGTCCCCGATCACATAGCCGACACTCACCGTGACGTGCACGAGCTCGCCGTCGACCTGCACTCCGCCCGCGACCTCGCGGCGGATCCGATCGGCCAACACCCCCGCCTGGCGTTCGTCGTCGACAGGGGCGCACAACACGACGAATTCGTCGCCGCCGAAACGGGCGACCGAATCCTCCGGGCGAACCAGGTCGGCGAGCCGTCCCGCCACCGTCAGGAGCACCTCGTCACCCGCGTGGTGCCCACGGCTGTCGTTGATGATCTTGAAACGGTCCAGGTCGACGAACAACAGCGCCAGCTGCCCGTCGTCACGACGACACGCTTGAACGGCGGCCCCGAGCCGTTCGAGCAGCAAGCCGCGGTTGGGAAGCCCGGTGAGCGGGTCGTGGGTGGCCAGGTACCGCAGCTCGCTGTGCGCGTCCCGCAACTCGGTGACGTCGTGCAGGGTCCCCACGTGCACGACCGAGCCGCTGTCACCGTCGGGGACCGGGCGGGTGCGCAACTCGACCCGACGGAGTGAGCCGTCGGGCCGGACCACACGGACGTCCTCGTCCAACCCGGCGCCGGGCCCGTCGCACCATCGCCGGCGCAACACCGACGCGTCATCGGGGTGCAACACGTCGAACACCTCGAGCTCACCGGTGACCGACCGCCCCGTCACCTCGTCCCAGCGGGTGTTGGCGAACCGGACCACCCCGTCGGGTTCCAACTCGAAGATCGCGCTCGGCGACGACGACGCCAGGGAACGGAACCGCGCTTCGCTCGCCGCCAACGCCATCTGGGCGTGCCGGCGGGCGGTCACGTCGCGGCCGTTGCCCAACAGGCCCCGCACGTCGGGGTGGTCGATCAGGTTCTGCAACCAACCGTCGACCCAACGCCAGGACCCGTCAGCGTGACGGGCCCGGAACTCGAGCGCCTCGGCCCGACCGGGACGCTCCAACAGTCGGACCACCATCTCGGTGAGCGCGTCGTGGTCGGCGGGATGGATGATGTCGAGGACCTGGGCACCGACCATGTCGCCCGGCTCGGTTTCCAGCAGACGCATCAAAGCGGTGTTCACGAACCGGATCGTGCCGTCGGGGTCCAGGGTCATGACGATGTCGGCCGATTCCTGCACCAGAGCGTGGAACGGATTGGGGTCGCCGGCACCGGGGTGTTGCGCCCGAGGGGCACGGAACGGACGGGCGTGCAGGACCCGCACCGCGCCCGGGCACCGGGGAGGTCCGGGAACGCCGAACATGCGGACCCACACCGACCGGCCCGTCGCGTCCAACAACCGCAGGATGACCGACGTGTCGGCGACGGTCGGGTCGGCGACGTCGGCGCGCAGCCACGATCCGAACGTGTCGGCGAAGCGTTCCCGGTCACCCCGGTTCACGCACTCGGTCACCGGATGCCCGACCAGTCGGCCCGGTGCCGCACCCAGGATGCCCGCGGCACCACCCGACACGTCGACCACCGCACCGCCCCCATCCACCTCGATGACGATCAGGTCGTCCACGTGCGCCCCTCGCGCAGGTTCCCCGCCGGAACGGCCCGGCGCCTCCTGCGGGTCGGATCCTAACCTCCACCGATCGGCGGGGGTCCGTATATGCGATGACGGCACCGACGCGGCTAGAGTTCGACTCTCCCGCTGATCCCCGGATCGACGGGATGCCACACGAGGTCCCGTGGTGAAGTCAGGAGTTCACGCCGCCCTGTCAAGGCGGAGGTCGCGG
>CAZVFF010000073.1:0-6694 GCA_964626395.1 uncultured Iamiaceae bacterium
CCGACGTGTGCGACGCCCGGATCATGGGCGCCGACGCGGTCCTGTTGATCGTCGCCGCGCTCGACGACGCCGAGTTGGCCGACCTGCACACACTGGCGGACGAACTTGGCATCGCCGCGTTGGTCGAAGCCCACGACGAGGCCGAGGTGGAACGCGCCCTGGCCGCCGGGGCGCGGATCGTGGGGGTGAACCAGCGTGATCTGGTGACCTTCACGGTCGACACCGACCGGGCCGTGCGGGTGGCTGCCGCGATCCCCGCCGGTGTGGTGCGCGTCGCCGAATCCGGCATCGGTGGGCCCCACGACGCGGCGCCGCTCGCGGAAGCCGGTTACGACGCCGTGCTCGTGGGCGAGTCGTTGGTCACCGCCGGGGACCCGACCGGTGCGGTCGCCGCGTTGCGTGGGGTGCGGGGGCACGCACCTGTGAAGCCGTAGCATCGTCGCCGTGTTCGTCAAGGTCTGTGGGATCACCAGCGAGGAGGACGCCCTGTTGGCGGTCGCGATGGGGGCCGACGCGGTCGGCTTCATCTTCGCCCCCTCCCCGCGGCAGATCGCGGTGACCCGGGTGCGGGACATCGTGAACCGTCTGCCACCCGAGGTGATCACCGTCGGGGTGTTCCGCGACCAGGGCCGCGACCGGGTCGTCGACGCCGTCAACACCGCCGGGTTGCGGGCCGCGCAGCTCCACGGCCACGAATCGCCCGAGGACACCCGCTGGGTTCGTGAACGGGTCGGGCTGGTCATCAAGGCGTTCCCGGGTGGCTCACCGGCGATGGAACGTTGGGACGAGTACGGCGCGGACGTGTTGATGATCGACTCGCCCCGGCCGGGCAGCGGCGAGATCTTCGACTGGTCCCTGGCCGACGACGCCCCCAGCGGGGCCCGCCTGCTGTTGGCCGGTGGGTTGACTCCCGACAACGTCGCCGACGCCATCGAGAAGGTCCGCCCGTGGGGGGTCGACGCCGCGACCGGCCTGGAGGTGGACGGCGCCACCGGGGGCCGCAAGGACCCGCCGCGGGTACGCCGGTTCATCGCCGCGGCCCGCGCGGCGGAACCCGAGGGGTTCCGCAGTGACCGCGATCTTCCCTACGACTGGATGAACGAATGACCGCGCACCTCTGGACGATGGGTCCGCCGGATGCGACCGGCCGGTTCGGGGATTTCGGTGGACGGTTCATCCCCGAGACGCTCGTTCCCGCCTGCCGGGAACTCACCGACGCGTTCGAAGAGGCCTGGGCCGACGACGCGTTCCGGGCCGAGTTGGACGGCTGGTTGCGGGACTACGCCGGGCGGCCGTCGCTGTTGACCGAATGTCACCGTCTGTCGGCCGAGTTGGGTTGTCGGGTGCTGCTCAAACGCGAGGACCTGAACCACACCGGCAGCCACAAGATCAACAACGTGCTCGGCCAGGCCCTGTTGGCCAGACGGATGGGCAAGCACCGGCTGGTCGCCGAGACCGGCGCCGGTCAGCACGGTGTCGCGACGGCCACCGCGGCGGCGCTGTTCGGCATGGACTGTGTGGTGTACATGGGCGAGGTCGACATGGACCGCCAGGCCCTGAACGTGTTCCGCATGGAACTGCTCGGCGCCGAGGTACGCCCCGCGCAGGGTGGCAGCCGCACCCTGAAGGACGCCGTGAACGAGGCGCTGCGGGACTGGGTCGCCACCGTGGCCGACACCCACTACCTGATCGGGTCGGTGATGGGCCCGCACCCGTACCCGTGGATGGTGCGCGAGTTCCACCGGGTGATCGGCGACGAGGCCCGCGAGCAGTGCCGCGCGCTCACCGGTGGCGACCCCGATGTCGTGGTGGCCTGCGTGGGCGGCGGCTCGAACGCGGCCGGGATCTTCGCAGGGTTCGCCGAGCTCGACGCCGTCGAACTGGTCGGCGCGCAACCCGCCGGTGGGGCCGCGATCGGCCGGGGCACGCCGGGCGTGGTGCACGGCATGTACTCGTACCTGTTGCAGGACGAACACGGTCAGGTGCTGGAAGCCGAGTCGATCTCGGCCGGCCTGGACTACCCGGGTGTGGGGCCCGAACACGCCGAACTGGCGGTGACCGGCCGTGCCCGCTACGAGCAGGTCACCGACGACGAGGTCCTCGACGCGTTCGGGTTGCTGGCCCGCACCGAGGGGATCATCCCGGCGTTGGAGTCCGCGCACGCGCTCGCCTGGGTGTCGCGGGAACGCGACGCGTTGGCGGGCCGGACAGTGTTGGTGAACCTGTCGGGCCGCGGCGACAAGGACGTCGCCCAGGTCGCCCGGGTGCTCGGGGCCGTCGATGTCTGAACCGACGGCTGTGACCGACACCGGTCGGGGCGTCGCCGTCGGGGCCCACCTGACCGGCGTGCGTGACGCGGGCCGGAAGATCCTGTCGCCGTTCGTGACCGCCGGGATCCGTGCGGACTGGCTGGATGTCGTGTCCGCGTACATCGAAGCGGGCGCCGATTCGATCGAGATCGGTGTGCCGTTCTCCGACCCGGCGATGGACGGCCCCACGATCCAGGCGGCGTCGGTCGCCGCGCTCGAGCGGGGCGCGAACCCGTTGGGGATCCTGGCCGAACTGGCGACGGTGGACTGGCCGGTGCCGCTGGTGGCGATGACCTACTACAACCTGGCGTTGCGGGTCGGTCTGGAACGGTTCGCCGGGGCCCTCGCCGACGCCGGGGTGCGGGGCGTGATCCTGCCCGACGCACCCGTCGACGAGCTCGGCCCGTGGTTCGAGGCCGCCGCGGTCCACCGCATCGAGACGGTCGGTCTGGTCGGTCCGATCACCCCCGACGACCGGCTCGAGCTGGTCTGCGGGGCAGCGTCGGGGTTCATCTACGGCGTGAACGTGATGGGTGTGACCGGTGAGCGCACCGAGGTGTCGGCCGAGTCGGCCCGCCTGGCACGCCGCATCAAGTCGGTGACCGATCTGCCGGCGGTCATGGGGTTCGGGATCGCGACCCCCGAACAGGCCGCATCGGTGGCCCGCACGGCGGACGGGGTGATCGTCGCATCCGCGATCATGCGCCGTCTGCTCGAAGGTGGCAGCGCATCCGAAGCGGGCGGGTTCGTGGCGTCGCTGCGTACGGCGATCGACCGGGTCTGAACCGCGGCCGGACCGGGCGGCCGAATCCAGGCGACCGGGCCTGGCGAACCGAGTTCGGCCAACCGGTGGAACCGGGCGGGCCCGGGTCAGTCCTGTGGGCCCTCGGGGGCGTCGCCGTGGGTTTCGGTGCCGTCGGCGAGCGGGTCGTACACCGCGCTGGACACCACCCAGCCGATGTCGCGTTGTTCGGTGTTGATCTGCACCAGCCCGGACGCGGTCCGGTAGATGCACCCACCTTCGGGCAGGGCGTCGTCGACGGTGCAGCCACGCAACCACATCTCGGGATCGGGCGTTTCGAAGATGCCGTCGACTCCCCACGGGTCGGCGATCCTGGCGGCGGCTTCGCGGTTGCCTTCGTTCCACGCGTCGACCAGCAGCGAGGCGGCTTCCGCACTCGACGGCGCGCCTTCGGTCGCTTCGACCGGTTCGGGCGCCTCGGTGGTCGGGGCTGCGGTGGGTGCCGGAGCGACGGTCGTTTCGGCGGTCGTCGTGTCCGAACCGGCGGTGGAGTCCGACGACGAACACGCGGCGATCCCGCCGGCGAACACGAGTGCGCACAGCACGGCCGACACGCGCCGGGAGAGTTTCGTCATGGCCGATGAGGCTACCGGTCCAGGTGGGTGGCGAACCACGACAGGGTGCGTTGCCACGCGAGTGCCGCGGCGGCCGGTTCGTGGTGCGGTCCGACCTGCAGGAACCCACCGGTCGTGCCCGGATAGTCGAAGCACTCCACCTCGTCGCATTCCAGGTGCAATGCCGCGCTGAGCAGGGTCTTGTCGTCGTCGGGGACCAGGTCGTCGCGTTCGGCGAAGTGACCCTGCACCGCGCACGCCAGGTTCAGGTGGTCCATGTCCTGGGTGCCGTAGAAGAACACGACGGCGTCGACCAGTTCGCCGAATCGGGAGGCGAGCCACAACGCCCACGACGCCCCCATCTGCAGGCCGAGCACCCCGATGGGCGCGTCCGGGGTGACGGTGGAGTCCCGCAGCAGCAACGCCGAGGAGCGCACCAGGTCGGCGACGACGTCCATGTCCCGGGTGGCCAACCAGTCACGCGCGACGGCGGGATCCTCGGTGGTGCGTCCGTCACCGACCAGGTCGGGTGCCAGCGCCACGTAGCCGGCGTCGGCCAGCCGGTCGCAGATGTCCCGGGTGCCGTCGTCGAGGCCGTACCACGACCCCAACACGAGCACGCCGGGGCCTTCGCCCGCGTCGGGGGCGACCAGGTAGCCCGAACCGCTCACGGTGGGGGTGGCGCCGGTGCGAGGGACATGCCCGGGGACGCTACCGTGCGGGGCCATGACGAACGAACGAGCCATCCTGTCCGTCGGGGACCGCGCCCCGGCGTTCGGCCTGCGGGACCAGCACGACGACAAGGTCCACCTGTCGCACCACAAGGGCCACCCGGTGCTGGTGTACTTCTACCCGAAGGCCGACACACCGGGGTGCACCACCCAGGCGTGCGGGTTGCGGGACATCGCGGGCGACGTGGACGACGCGGTCATCATCGGCATCTCGCCCGATCCGGTCGACAAGCTCGCCGCGTTCGACGACAAGTACGGGCTGGGTTTCACGCTGTTGTCGGACCCCGACCACGTCGTGGCCGAGAAGTACGGCGCGTGGGGGGAGCGGAACATGTACGGCCGCAAGTTCATGGGCATCATCCGCTCGGCGGTGCTGGTCGGCGCGAACGGGAAGGTCGCGCAGGTGTGGCCCCGCATCACCCCGAAGGACACGCCGAAGAAGTTGTTGGCGGCGTTGGCCGACCTGGGCTGAGCCGGTCCGCTCCGGGCCGCTCCGCGCTGGCCCGGTCTCGCCACCGCCACGGTGGTCCCGGCGGCGCCCATGGGCGTGGCGGCCGGTCCGTCCGGGCTCAGGAGGCGATCGGTTTGACGGGTGCCGAAGCGGCGATGCCGTCGATGATCTCGGGGCATCGCCGACGGTTGCGCGACATGGTCACGTCCCGTGCGACCTTGATCCCGGCGACGATTCCACCGAGCAGCAGAAGTCCCCGGATTCGTCGACGAGTCATGGCTCGGTAGGCTATCGCATCCGACCATCCGCCCGGATGGCGAAATTGGCAAACGCGGTGGCCTCAAAAGCCACTGCCCGAAAGGGCTTGCGGGTTCAAGTCCCGCTCCGGGCACGAAACCGACCGGGACGGCGCGGTCGGGGAGATCCCGAGTCGTGGCGATGCTGCCGACGCCCGCGGGCGCGGCGGCCGAGGAGGCGGCGGGGCGTCCTTCAGGAGGTCGCGGGGGACCACCTTGGAGCGACTTTTGGTGGCCTGTGGGCGTGCCCGGCCGGCCCCGGTGCGGTCGATGTCGCGGGGAGGTCGCTGCGCCCGTTGGCGGTTGTCGCACAGCGAGGGCAGCATCCGCCCCTCGGGGGGTCCGGTGGGACCACGTTGGAGCGACTATCGGTGGCCCGTGGGCGCGCCCGGCTGCTCGGTCACGACGGAGGTCGATCGATTGGGCGGGACGTCCGTCGGCGTGAATGGGCAGGTCGCTTCTCCGGTGGGCACGGGCCCGGCCGAGAGGCCAACGGCGCACCGGGCGCGTCGGCCGAGATCACCGTGAAGCGACTCTCATGATGGTCGGGTCCCCCGGGTCGGGTTGGTGTCGCTCCGTTCGATGGTCGGTCCCCACCATGTGGGTCACTGATCGGCCCCGGTTTCCGATCGGGAGGTGCATCGGCCGGGCGGACACCAATGACAGAACGGCTCCCGCGCCGGGTGGTGGGAGTCGCTGTGAGGTGGTCCCTGGTGCATCACCGGCGCGGGCGTACGCGGCCTGTAGTGGGCGTCGCCTCGGGTGGTGAGAGTCGCTCCAAGGTGGTCCCCTGCGAGTCACCGGGCCGGGAGTACCCGGTTTGTGGTGGGACGGTCGTCGCTTTTCGTGGTGGGAGTCGCTGTGAGGTGGTCTTTCGTGAGTCACCGGGCCGGGTGCATCCGCGTTGCTCGGGCGCGCCCGTGGGCGCCTGCCCGACGGGTCGATCTCGGCGACACCCGCCGGGACCTGTCCGGGCGCGCCGGTGGGCGCCTACCCGGTGGCCCGCGGGCACTACCCCCGTCTCGATATCCGAGTCACCCGGGTCCGGTCCGGCGAGGATGTTCGGCCGGTTCCGGCCCCGGTCCGGCGAAGACGTCCGAGACCGGGGGTGGGTCCCGGTCCCGGTTCGATGAGGCCGTCCGACCGATCCACGATCCGACCCGACCCGACCAGGGCAACGCCACGAATGTCACAGGCCCGGTGCATCCTGGGTCGCATGGATTCCCACGGTGACGTCGAGGTGGTTCGCGGGCTCCGGTTGCGGTATCTGCTGACCACGGTGCTCACCGAACGTGGACCGTCGTCGGTGACCGAACTGGTGCGGGCGGTCGAGGGGGAGGGTTTCGTCTTCGCCGGTCGCGGGACCAAGGTCGTGTCCGACGCGTTGCGGTGGGAGATCGCTCACGGCCGAGTCGTGAAGCTCGGACGAGGACGTTACGGGTTCGGGTCGATGCCGCCGTCGACGCGGAAACGGATCCGGAGACGTGTCCGTCAGATGCGAGAACGAGTGTGACCACCGCCGCCCGCTGCGGTCGGGTGGTCCGTGGGCGC
>CAZVFF010000073.1:6794-9876 GCA_964626395.1 uncultured Iamiaceae bacterium
TCAGTGTTGGCCGGTTTCGGCGCCCGCGAAGTGGCCGATGAACTTGTCGAGCACCTCGGTGTCCACCGCGGTGCAGAACTGGTGCTTGGTCCACGCGGTCGCCGCCACCCGGGTGTCGTCGGGCAGTTCGGCGGCCGGAGCCACCAGCACGTCATCGGAGTTCAGCGCCTCCAGTTCGGCGATCTCGTCGTCGGTCAGGTCCGTGTACTGGATCAGCACCCGCCCGGCTTCGAGCACCCCCACCTGGATCTGCGGGGCGATCGGTTCGGTCGCTGGTCCCTCGATCTGCGGGGCGGGCTGGTGGGTGCCCGAGGTGGGCGGATCCATCAGGTAGCTCGGCGTGGGAGCACCCGGGAGGACATGGATGCCCGAACCGGGGTCGAGCTGGTCGTTGGCGACGGGGCCGCACGCGTTGGACGACGACGAACCGCATCCGGTGACGCCGACGACCGCGAGCAATGCCACAGCGAGCATTCCGAGGAGGCGTTTCACGATCACGAGCATGCACCCACGCCGCCGACGGGTGCGAATTCGGATCCCCGGCCCACGCCGACCCCGGGGGTCCGTAAAGTGTGGGCGTGTCCAGGAAGCGGATCGAACGACGACTCGCGGATGTCGGCGGCCGGCTCGCGTCGTTGCGTGCCGAAGCCGAGGTGTCGGCCGCCCAGCTCGTCCAGGTGGCCGACGAGGCCGACGACGCGCGTCTGCGGGCGCTCGTTTCGGAGTCCCCGATGGACCGCCACACGGGTCGTGACGCGCAACGTGCCGCCGACACCCTGCAGCGGCGTCACGACGCGGTGGTCGCGAAGATCGCCGAGTTGGAGACCCGCCAGGATGAACTGCTCGACGAACTCGTCGCTCTGAGAGACTGATGGGTCCGTTCGTGATGATGCAGCCGAGCCCGAACCGCCCGATCGAAAGGTGAAGACGATGCCGACACGTGTGGTGATCGCCGAAGACGAAGCCATCATCCGTCTCGATCTGCGGGAAACCCTCGAGGAGGAGGGTTACGAGGTGGTGGGCGAGACCGGCCGTGGCGACGAGGCCGTCGATCTGGTGCGTGAACTGGCACCGGACGTCGCGATCCTGGACATCAAGATGCCCGGCCTCGACGGGTTGTCGGCGGCGCGGGAGATCGCGGGGGAACGCCGCGCGGCGGTGCTGATCCTCACCGCGTTCAGTCAACGAGACCTGATCGAACGAGCCCGCGACGCCGGTGCGATGGCGTACCTGGTCAAGCCGTACCAGCGCAGCGACCTGGTCCCCGCGATCGAGGTGGCGCTCGCCCGGTTCGCCGACATGGCCGAACTGCACGACCGGGCCACCACGCTGGAAGGCCAGCTGGAGACCCGCAAGCTGGTCGAGCGGGCCAAAGGCCACCTGATCGACACCGAGGACCTGAGCGAACACGCCGCGTTCAACTTCATCCAACGCACCGCGATGGAGGAGCGCCAGACGATGCGCACCGTCGCCGAACGGATCCTCGCGGGTGAGCTGACTCCGTGACCGATGCCGGTGGCATCGCGGAACGGGCGTTCTTCCGGGAGGAGTTCCGTCGTCGGACGGTCGTGATCGCGTTGCGTGCCGACGACCCGGCGGCACTCGTCGACGCCGTCCCGGTGATCAGTGAACTGGTCGTGGGCGAATCCCGTGTGCTGGTCGTCGTCGACGCCGCCCTGTTGGACGCGTCCCGGCTGGCCGAACGGTTGGCGTTGGAACCCCAACCCCCGCCGGCGACGAGCGACGAGTTGGCCGAACTGTGGACGGTCGTGTCCGACACCGGTCTGGGGATCGTCACCGTCGACGGCGACCCGGCGTTCCAAGCGGCCGACCTGCCCCGCCGGTTGGGCGTGTCCAAACTCGTGTTGACCGACCCGGCCGGCGGTTGGGACCGCAGTTTCGCTTCGGCGTCGGATCTGGCGTCGGCGAGGGCGGCTCGGGCGACGGTCGCCGAAGCCGCGCACCTGGCGCTGCAGGGCGGGGTCGACGGGGTGAACCTGTGCCGGATCGCCGACCTGGACACCGAACTGTTCACCTTCGACGGGGCCGGCACGTTGTTCACCGCCGAGGCGTACGTGCGGGTCACCCCGTTGGGGGCCGACGACCTGCCGGTGGTCGAACAGCTCGTCGCCCGCGGCGTCGCCGAGGGGTTCCTGCGGCCCCGGTCCCGCCACGAGGTGGTCCGCCTGGCTTTCGGTGGTCTGGGCGCCCGGGTCGGTTTCAGCGGGCATCTGGCCGGCATCGGGACCCTCGAGACCGACCGGTACGCCGCCGACGACGTCGCCGAGGTGGTGTGTCTGTACACGGTGAACCGGTACTCGGGTGAAGGGGTCGGCCGCCGGCTGGTCGAGGGACTGGTCGACGCGGCCCGTGCGGGTTCGGCCCGTGCCGTGTTCGCCTGCACCGTGTCGGACCGGGCCGCCGCGTTGTTCGAACGTTCCGGGTTCACGCCCGTGGGCCACGACCGCGTGCCGGCCGCCAAGTGGGCCGACTACGACGCGGAACGGCGGGCGCGCCTGGCCGTGCACTGGCGTGACCTGTCGCCCGCCGCAGCAACTCCGACCCGGCCGCGTGCCACCGCGACCGTGCTCGGATCGTCCCCGATCGTCTCCACGGAGGTGCCGTGACCACCCTGCTGATCGACGGGAACTCGCTCGTGTACCGGGCGTTCTTCGCGTTGCCGACCGACCTCGCGACCTCGTCGGGTCAGGTCACCAACGCGGTCTACGGGTTCACCTCGATGCTCGTGAACCTGCTCGGCGACCACGAACCCGACCGCATCGCGGTCGCGTTCGACCGGCCCGAACCGACGTTCCGTCACGAAGCCGAACCGTCGTACAAGGCGCAACGTGACGAGACCCCCGAGCTGCTCGTCGGCCAGTTCGACCTGGTCACCGAGGTGCTCGACACCCTCGGCATCGCCCGGGTGTCGCTGGTCGGTTTCGAAGCCGACGACGTGATCGCGACGCTCGCGACCCGCGCCGCGGCCGACGGCGACGACGTGCTGGTGGTCACCGGCGACCGCGACGTCTACCAGCTGGTGGCCGACCCGCACATCCGTGTGCTGTACAACAAACGCGGG
>CAZVFF010000074.1:0-9720 GCA_964626395.1 uncultured Iamiaceae bacterium
ACCCGGACGTCCTCGCCCAGGTGATCGACCGTTACGACCTCGAGGTCGGCGACGCCGACCGGGCGTCGGTCGAAGCGGACCACACCGATGGTGCGGCCCGCGGTGTGGTCGGGTCGCCGTACTTCTTCGCCGCAGGCGACGGGTTCTTCTGTCCGGCGTTCGAGGTGTCCCGTGACGACGCCGGGTTCCACGTCACCCCCGACCCGACACGGTTCGCCGCGTTCCTGGACGCCGCATTCGATCCGGCCGCCTGAACGTCGTCCGGGCCTGCCCCGGATTCATCAGATGAATCTTGCCGTGCCCGGTTCCGGGTCGCTACGTTCGGGCCATGGGACACGACTGGTACGAGAACGATCGTATCGGCATGTTCACCCACTGGGGTCTGTACGCGCTCGGCGCGAACGAGGAGTGGCTGCAGCACTACGAACGCCTCGGAGCCGACGCCTACGCAGCGCGGTACTTCGACCGGTTCGACCCGGACCTGTTCGACCCGGAAGCGTGGGCCGACGCCGCCGCCGAAGCCGGGATGCGCTACGTGGTCGTCACCGCGAAACACCACGAGGGATTCTGCCTGTGGGACTCCGCGCTGACCGACTTCAAGGCACCGAACACCCCGGCCGGTCGTGACCTGTTGCGCCCGGTCCTCGACGCGTTCCGGGACCGGGGGATCCGCACCGGGCTGTACTACTCGTTGATCGACTGGCACCACCCCGACTTCACCGTCGACATCTTCCACCCGTTGCGCGACGATCCGGACGCCCTCGCCGCGAACGCGGAACGCAACTGGGAGAACTACCGCGCCTACCTGCACGGACAGGTCCGCGAACTGCTCACCGACTACGGCCGGATCGACCTGCTGTTCGCCGACTTCTCCTACGACACCGACGTCGACCACGGCCCGGATTCCTTCGACCGGATCCGCGGCAAGAACCGGTTCGACTGGGACTCCGAATCGCTGATCGCGATGGTGCGCGAACTGCAGCCCGACATCCTCGTCAACGACCGGATGGGCCTGCCTGACGGCTACGACATCACCACCCCCGAACAGAGCGTGCCGTACGTCTGGCCCGAACGCGACGGTGAGAAGGTCCGCTGGGAGATCTGCGACACGATCGGTCGCGGCTGGGGCTATCACCGTGACGACCCGGGCTACAAGAGCCCCGAACAACTCGTCGCGCTCCTCGTCGAGGTCGTGTCCAAGGGTGGGAACCTGCTGTTGAACGTCGGCCCCACCGCCCGGGGCGAATTCGATCCGACCTCATCGGACCGTCTGGGCAGGATCGGTGCCTGGATGCGCCGCCACGGGCGTTCGATCGTCGGTTGCACCCAGGTTCCCGACGAAATCATCGGACGACTTCCCACGAGTGTTCGGGCCACCTGGAACCCGGAGAGCCGCCGCGTCTACCTGCACCTGCCCCAATGGCCCGCCCATGCGCTGCGGATCCCCGGTTTCGGAGCCGAGGTCGTCTACGCCCAGTTGCTGAACGACGCCTCGGAGATCCCCGTGAACAAGCCGGCCTTCATCGACGGACCCAACCCCGGGGAACTGCACCTGACCATGCCCACGGACCGTCCCGACGTGATCCAACCGGTCGTCGAACTGTTCCTCGACTGACCGGCGCGGCGGCCGGGCCGGTCAGCCGGCTTCGGCGACCTCGACCAGCCGGTCGGCCACCACGGCGACCGCGTCGGTCACGGTTCCCGCACCGATCAACACCGCGGTGATGGCGGCGGCCCCTTCTGTTTCGAGCACGGGGAACCGTTCCAGTGCCGGGTAGGTGATCATCGCTTCGGCGATCGTCGCCCGGGTCGCCGCCAGACGTGCCGCGTCGACGTCATCGGTCGCCACGATCGCATCCAACACGTCGCTGCGGGCCGGGATCCCACCCAGCGACGCCTCGAGCCGGTGGGTGTCGGCCGAACACAGCTGTTCCACCAGGGCGACCGCGCCGTCCAGGTCCCCACACGTGGTCGGGATCGCCCAGCCGTGACAACCCGAGTACGACACGCGCCGCTCGGGTCCCGCCGGGTAGGGCGCCGGTGCGAGTGAGCCGCCGAACCGTGAGTCCCGGATCATCGCCGTCGCGCCGGGCCACGCCGCGGCGCAGTCGACGGTGCCCTCGGCGAGCGCGGTGTCGACCTCGTCGTAGTGCCACGAGGCCACCGGTCCACCGACCCGGTCGGCGAGGCGCCGGATCATCCCGATCGCCTCGGTGGCGTCGGCCGGGTCCAGTGCGGGACGGCCGTCCTCGTCGAAGAGGCGCCCGCCGGCGCCGACGACCAGTTCGTAGAACAACCCGAACAGGCCCGAGCCGCGGCCGGTGAACCCGAACGTGGCGTCCCCGGCGAGCAGATCCGCCCAGGTGTCCGGGGCGGACGCCATCCGGTCGGTGCGCCACCACAGCACCCGCACATCGATGTTGCGGGGCGCGCACAGCAGGTCCCCGTCGTCGCGACACAACTCGACCGCCCCGGGCGCCAGCGCCCCGACGGTGTCGGATGCCAGCAGCCCGTCCAGGGGATGCAGCCAGCGCTTCTGGCTGGGTGCGTACTTGCCGTGGGTGGACAGCACGTCGATGCGTTCCCCCGCGGCCAACAGCTCGGCGACCCGGTCGTTCACGGTGAGGTGATCGGCGTGCACGAGAACCTCGACGTCGTCCAGGAACGGCTCGTACACCGCGTCGTACATCGGCCCGCCCACCAACGCGACCCGCAACCGGTCGCTCACGGCTGGATGCACGGGTTCGACAGCGTGCCGATGTTCTCGATCTCGATGTCGATCGTGTCGCCGTCACGCAGGAAGATCGGGGGTTTGCGGGCGAAACCGACCCCGGCGGGGGTGCCGGTGGTGATCACGTCACCGGCCCGCAGGGTGAAGTAGCGCGACGCGTAGGAGATGATCTCGGCGACCCCGAAGATCATCTGCGCGGTGTTCGAGTCCTGCAGGCGTTGGCCGTTCAACGTCGCCGAGATCGCCAGGTCCTGCGGGTCGCCGACCTCGTCGGGGGTGACCAGCCACGGCCCGAGTGGACAGAACGTGTCGAAGGATTTCGAACGCAACCACTGGCCGTCGGAGAACTGGGCGTCCCGGGCCGACACGTCGTTGCAGCACGTGTAGCCGAGCACGTGGTCGAGCGCCTCGTCCACGGACACGTCGCGCACGTCGTCGGCGATGACCACGGCCAGTTCGGCTTCGTAGTCCACCTCGGTGGACTGGTCGTCGGACCAGCGGATCGGCTGGTCCGGTCCGATCACCGACTGGGCCAGCTTGGGGAACATGACCGGCGCGGCGGGTGCCTCCATGCCCGACTCGGCGGCGTGGTCGGCGTAGTTCAGACCGATCGCGATCACCGACCCGGGTCGGGCGACCGGTGCGAGCAGGTCCACGTCGGCCAGTGGGACCCGTGCGGTCGAGGTGTGCGGCAGCCCGGCGGTGTCGCCGAGCAGCACCGCGAACGGTGACGACGCGTCGACTTCGAGCAGTTCGACGTGGTCGCCGTCGACGCGGGCGAGTCGTTCGGCGCCGTCGATTCCGATGCGGGCGATCTTCACGGGTTCTCTCCTGGGTCCGGTTCGGCGATTCGGGCTGTGGGGCGGGTCATCCGGCGGAGATCCCGCCGTCGATCAACCAGTCTGCGCCGGTCACGAACGACGCGGCGTCACTGGCCAGGAACGCGACCACTTCGGCGATCTCGTCGGGTGTGCCCAGCCTGCCCAACGGCTGGCGGGCCACCAGTGCGGCACGGGTCGCCGCCGGGTCGTCGGTGGCGTCCAGCAACCGGCCGACCCACGGTGAGTCCACGGTGCCCGGGCTGACGCTGTTGCAACGGATGCCCTGCGTCGCGTACTGGACCGCCACCTGCCTGGTCAACGCGATCACCGCACCCTTCGACGCGGAGTACGCGGCCCGGTCGGGCAGGCCGACGGTGCCGGCCACCGACGCGGTGTTCACGATCGCGCCGCCACCGGACGCGAGCATGTGGGGGATCACCGCGCGCACGCCCAGGAACGTACCCCGGGCGTTCACCGCGAAGATCCGTTCCCATTCGTCCAGCGTGCAGTCCACGACGCTGGTGACCCCACCCACCCCGGCGTTGTTGCACAGCACGTCGATGCGCCCGTGGTCGGCCATCGTGTGGTCCACGAGCGCCCCGACGGCGTCGGGGTCGGTGACGTCGACCGCCACCGGGTCGGCGCCCGTGGGCACGCCGCCGGGGTCCAGATCGCCGCCGACGACGGTGGCACCCTCGGCGAGGAGCCGGGTGGTGATCGCGGCACCGATGCCCGACGCGGCGCCGGTGACGATCGCGACCCGGTCGGTGAACCGGTTCGTGGTGGGTTCGTTCACGGGTGTGCCCCTTCGTTCGTCATGGCCTCGGTCCAGGTCGCGCGGACCGTGTCGATCTCGTCCCACAGTTCGGCGGGCAGGGTGGTGTCGTGGTCGCCGACCGCGTCGGCCACCTCGGCCGCGGACCGCACCCCGACGAGCGTGGTGGTCACCCCGGTGATGCGGCGTGGATGGTTCGCGGCGACCGTGCGCAACGACACGCCGAACCGGTCGCAGACCACGCCGAGCTGCGCGACCCGGTCCCGGATCGCCTCGGGGGCGGGACCGTAGTCGTAGGTGCCTCCGGCCTCACCGGCGAGGATGCCGCTCTGGAACACGCCCGCAGCCAACAGCAGGACGCCCTGTCGCGCGCAGCGGGCCGCGGTGGCCTCACCGGAGGTCTCCAGCAACGTGATCCGCCCCGCCAGCAGCACCGCGTCCAGATCGACCCGGTCCAGCAGGTGGTCCGCGACGCCCGCCGAGTTCGTCCCCACGCCGATCGCGCCGATCCGTCCGGTGTCGCGCAACGAGGCGAGTCCCTCCGCCGCTGCGAGCGCCGCGTCCAGGTGGTCGTCGGGGTCGTGGAGCAGCACCAGGTCGATCCGGTCCCGTCCCAGCCGGGCCCGACTGGCATCCAACTGGCGGCGGATGGCGGTGGGGGAGAAGTCGAACACCGACTCGCCCGGCGGCGCCCCGGTGAACATGTCACCGGCGGCGCGTTCAGCCGTGCGGACCACGTCACGACCGACCTTGGTCGACACCGTGAACCGTTCGGGGTGGTCCACCGACGCCAGGAACGCACCGAGGCGTTCCTCGGCCAGACCCCGTCCGTAGTGCGGTGCGGTGTCGAAATGGGTGATGCCCGAGTCCGCGGCGCGTTGCAGGGCACCGGCCGCGTCCGCGTCGCTCACCGGTGCGTACAAGCCGCCGAGCGGCGCGGTTCCGATTGCCAGCGGTCCGGGATCGAAGCGTGTGGAAGGTGACTGCGGGGTCATCGCCACGTGAGACTATCATCAGATGAATCGGGCAATCGATGCCCGTTCCGATCCGTACGGCGTCCATTGATTGGTGTGTTCATCGGATGATTCGAGTCAGGAGGGGTGCATGAAGATCACCGGGTTCACGACCGCCGACGTCCGTTTCCCGACCTCGGAGACGCTCGCCGGTTCCGACGCGGTGAACCACGACCCGGACTATTCGGCTGCGTACGTGATCCTGGAGACCGACGAGGGCGTGCTCGGGCACGGCCACACCTTCACCATCGGGCGGGGCAACGACCTGTGCGTCGCGGCGATCGACCACCTCGCCGGCATGTTGATCGGCGAATCGTTCGACGATCCCCCCACAGCGCTGGCCCGACTGCCCCGATTGCTCGCCGCGGATTCCCAGCTGCGCTGGTTGGGTCCCGAGAAGGGTGTCGTGCAACTCGCGACCGCCGCCGTGGTCAACGCATTGTGGGACCTGGCGGCCCGTCTGGCCGGGAAACCCCTCTGGAAGTACCTGGTCGACCTGGACCCCGAACAGATCGTCACGGCGGTCGACTGGCGGTATCTCGCCGACGTGCTCACCCCCGATGCGGCGTTGGCGATCCTCGATGGACGGCGACCCGGCACCGTGGAGCGCGAGGCACACCTGCGTGCCCACGGCCACCCCGCGTACACGACCGAACCGGGTTGGCTCGGCTACAGCGACGCCAAGATGGTGCGCCTGCTCGGCGAAGCGCTCGATCGGGGTTTCACCCGGGTGAAACTGAAAGTGGGAGGCGATCCCGCCGACGACCGTCGCCGGCTCGCGCTCGCCCGGGACACCGTCGGGCCCGACGTCGGGATCGCCGTCGACGCGAACCAGGCGTGGGACGTTCCCGAAGCGATCGAACGGATCCGTGGCCTGGCCGAATTCGACCTGGCCTGGGTGGAGGAACCCACCTCGCCCGACGACGTGCTCGGCCATGCCCGCATCGCCGAGGCCGTCTCCCCGGTCCCGATCGCCACGGGCGAGATGTGCCAGAACCGGGTGCTGGCCAAACAGTTCCTGACCACCGGAGGCATGGGGGTGTGCCAGATCGACGCCTGCCGGGTCGCGGGCGTCAACGAGAACCTGGCGATCATCCTGCTGGCCGCACACACCGGTGTACCGGTCATCCCCCACGCCGGTGGATGCGGACTGTCCGAGGCGGTGCAGCACCTGGCGATGTTCGACTACGTCGCGCTCGGCGACGGTGTCGACTTCGGCGGGCGCTACATCGAATGGGCCGACCATCTGCACGAGCACTTCACCGTCCCGGCCCGGATCCTCGACGGCGCCTACGTGGCCCCCACCGAACCCGGCGGCGGTGCCGAGATGCACCCCGGCAGCATCGAGCAATACCGTTGGCGTCCATGAACGCCGCCGATGTCACCGCCGGCGACCCGGTGATGAACAAGACCGACCGGGCCGCCGCGGCACTGTTGGAGATGATCCGGTCGGGTCGGTTCACGGTGGGGGACCGGTTGCCCACCGAGGTCGAACTGGTCGCCGAGCTGGGCGTGTCCCGCAGCGCGGTGCGCGAAGCCGTGCAGTCGTTGAGCTTCGCGGGGGTACTGCGGGTCCGTCAGGGCGGCGGGACCTTCGTGACCGACCTGCAACCCGAACGGCTGCTGCGCTCGGCCGGACTGTCGTTGGACCTGTCCTCGCACGCCACGCTCGCCGAGCTGTACGCGGTGCGTCGGATCCTGGAACCCGCCGCGACGGCCGCGGCCGCCGAGCTGGTCGGGGCGGAGGACCTGGCCGAGATCCGGGGTCACCTCGACGCGATGCGCAGCGCGGACGACGCCGAGGAGTTCGTCGCCCACGACCGTGCCTTCCACGACCGGATCGCCGCCGCGTCGGGCAACGCCACACTGCGGGCGCTGCTGGGTACGTTGCGTTCGCAGGCCGCGTTGGGGCACATCCGACGGGCCCGCACCGAGGAACGTGCCGGTGCGGAGTCGATCGTCGAACACGAGGCGATCCTGACCGCACTGGAAGCCGGCGACGCGGAGCTCGCCCGTGCCGCGACCGTGGTGCACCTGGCCCAGGGTCAACGGTGGTTGGACGCCGCCGCGGCCGACGAGGAATCCGAAGAGGCCTGATCCGGCGATTCGGCTACCCGGCGATTCGGCTACAGGGCGAGGATCAATCGGAGACCGTCGTCGATCCCGCACAGGTCGCCCCGGTTCACCATTGCCACGCACCCGACTCGATGAGCCCACGTCCGACGGCCGGCGCGTCGGCCCGGCGACCTTCATGCCGGTCGTGACGGTGGCTTCCACAGTCGCTGCGACGTGGTCCCGGGTGGACCACCGGGAGACACGACCCGGGGTTCGCGGCGGGTCCCGTTGCGACGGGTCCGGTGTGGTGCCTGGTCCAGCGCGGTGGGGCGGCCCCTGTCAGGCGGTGCCGAGATGGGCGCCGAGGTGACGGACCAGGGTTGCTTCGGAGTCGAGGATCGTCCCGTCCGCCTTCGGGCCGACGTTCAGCAGCAGGTTGCCCCCGGCCGCTCGGATCCCGTCGTACAGCGCGACCAGGGCGTCCGGGTCGATGCGGTGCGCTTCGGTCTCGGCGGCGTTGTAGCCGAACCCGGCTCCCGTGCCCCGGGTGGCCTCCCACCGGTAGGTCACGTCGGGGCCGGGCAGCGAGTACTCGGGGGTGCGGAAGTCGGCGAGACGGTGACGGCCCGGCAGGAACGGCTGATCGCCCATACGGGAAGCCAGCTTCGCGAACACGCCGTTGTAGATTCGCCGCCCGAACGCGGAACCGGTGCCGCGTAATGGCGGGTCCCACCGGTCGTTGATCACCGCGTCCGGCACCCGGCGGTGCAGACGGGCCTTGAACCCGCCCACATCGAAGCCCTTCGGCGCGCCGATGTCGGCCCACACCACCGACGGCTCGTACCGGTCGACCAGTTCGTCGAGCTGTTCGGTCACGTAGCGGGCGTAGTCGACCGATCGGGGGATGCAACCCGGTGAGTCGACGATCTGGCGGATCACCAGGTGTTCCACCGACCAGTCCAGACCGGTCGAGTAGTACACGCCGAACCGCAATCCGCGGGCACGGACGGCTTCGGCCACCTCGCCGACCAGGTCGCGTGTGGAATGCCAACCACTGCGTTTCGGGTGTCGGACCTCGCTGGGCCACAGGCAGTAACCGTCGTGGTGCTTGGTGACCATCACCACGTACTTCGCGCCCGAGGCGGCGAACAGGTCGGCCCAGGCTTCAGGGTCCCAGTCGTCCAGCCCCGCCTCGAACGGTTCCTGGAACGACCGGTAGTCGGCGTCGCGCCAGACGTCGCGGTGGTGGCGGGCCGTGGGGCTGTCGGGGATCCGCATGGCGTTCGCGTACCACTCCGAGTACGGCATCTGCGCGCCCATGTTGCGTGGATCCTCACGCAACAGCTCGGGCAACGACCGGCCCGGCTCCAGGGTCGGGGCGAACGCCGGGATCGTGAACAGGCCCCAGTGGATGAAGATCCCCAGACCCGCTTCGGGGAACCACGACGGAATGGGTGACGACGACTGGCCGGGCGACATGGTCGAATCATACGACGAATCGATGGTCCGGGACACCCACCACTCCGGTGGGGTCGATTATCCTGTGAATGCATCTGATGAATTGTCGTCGCCGGAGGACCACGGCGACGACCGGACCCGAGGGGACGACACCACCATGGACCGCGACGTGACCGAAATGCTCGCACCGGAACGCGTCGGGGTGCTGCTCCGCGACGCCGGCCACGACGTCGAGGTGACCGCCGTGCACGCCGAACCCATCGGTACGGGCCAGATGGCCGCGAGCTACCGGGTCGGCCTGACTCTGGCCGGGGACGCCGGCGATGTACCGCCGAGCCTGGTCGCCAAGGTGCCCACCGGCGACGCGGAACGGCGGGCGATGTCGGCGAACTCGTACCGGACCGAGGTCGACTTCTACCGGCACGTCGCACCCGTGCTCGCCGCCCGCCTGCCACGGTGCTGGGCGGCGTGGCGCAACGACACCGGCGACGACTTCGTGTTGCTGTTGGAGGACTTCGCCCCGCGTGAGCCGGGTGACCAGATCGTCGGGTGCAGCGTGGACCGGGCCGTCGCGGCGGTCGAGAACCTGGCCGGCATCCACGGCCCCGTCTGGGGTGACCCCCGCCCCGGCGCGTACTGCGAACCGTTCGACGACGACGCCATCGCGAGCGCCACCTCGGTGATCGGCGTGTTGAACCAGGTGTTCCAGGACCGGTTCGGTGACCGGATGCGTGACGACACACGCCGGGCCTTCGACCGGTTCACCGAGATCGCCGGGGATCTGCTGCGGGCCCAGGCCGCCGGCGCGTCGAGCCTCGTCCACGGCGACTACCGCCTGGACAACCTGCTGTTCGCACCCGACGGCTC
>CAZVFF010000075.1:0-9680 GCA_964626395.1 uncultured Iamiaceae bacterium
CACCCCGCCCTTGCCCGAGGCGACCAGGATCACCTGGGTCATCGACCCGACCGACGAGGACTCCTCGCGCTGGGCCATGTTGTACCGGGCGGTCTCCATCGCCTTCTTGCGCTCTTCGGCGTCCATCTCCTCCCAGTGGATCTTCGTGCTCGCCACTCCCGGCAACGTGCCGATCCGCCGGTCGATGTCCTTCTTGATCTGTCCACGCAACGGACAGCGTGCGGTGGTCAGCACCACCGAGATCTCGACGTTGCCCACCTCGTCGACCTTCACACCCCGGACCATGCCCAGGTCCACGATGTTGGAGCCCAGCTCCGGGTCGATCACCGCCGCGAGCGATCTCCGGATGTCCTCTGCGGTGGGGATCGGATGCGTCGTCATGGCCTGCAGCGTACCGGCGGGCCACCACGACCGGCCCCGGGCAGCGAACATGTCACGACGTGTGGCGGACGGGTGCATCCGGCCGGTAGGGTTCGTGTTCGGGCCGAAGACGATCTTCCCAGGAAGGACCTCCACCGTGATCACCCTGACCGAGAACGCCAGCCGCAAGGTGCACGAACTCATCGAAGCCGAGGGCGACACGACGCTCGCGCTGCGTGTGGCGGTCAAACCCGGTGGATGTTCGGGCTACAGCTACGAGATGTACTTCGACGGTGACATCACCGGCGACGACGTCACCGCCGACTACAGCGGCGTCAAGGTGGTCGTCGACCCGGGCAGCCTGCCGATGCTCGACGGTGCCACCCTCGACTACTCCGAGGGACTCGAGGGTGCCGGCTTCGCGATCGACAACCCGAACGCGACCAGTACCTGCGGCTGCGGCAACTCCTTCAGCTGACCTGCCGCCCATCGGGCGGCGTCCCGCGGCGTCGTGCCGACTCGCCGGGACGGGAAGTCCCGTCTTCATCGACGTCCTTGCGGTACTTGCCCGAGTGGACGGCAGGCCCCTCTGCCGATCAGGCCAGGACGTCGTCCAACGCGGCGCGCACCTCGGTCGCGTCGTACACGGTGTCCAACCGGTAGGCGAGCACGCCGTCGGCGGCGGTGATGTACAGGACCGGTTCGGAGATCATGTTCATCTGCTGCAACGGTTCGGTCAGCTGCGCGTTCGCTCCGGCCTCGGCGGCCTCGTCGGCCGACTGGTACACCTCCTGGTGGATGAAGGTCACCCGGTCGGTGTAGTCGGGGGCGACCTCCTCCAGGACCTCCAACACCGGACCGCAACTGCCGGTCTGACAGAACTTCGGGGTGGCCACCAGGTAGGCGACCGGCCGCTGCTCGTCGAGCGCGGTGTCCAGGCTCACCTCGTGCAGGTGACATTCGGGTGTCTGCGTGCAGATCGGGTCCACGTCACGGTGGTCGCCGACCGTGGGGGTCGCCATCGCCGGCAGCACGTCACCCGGTCCGGGGATGTCCGAGGACCCCTGCTCGCCGACGTCGAACACCGTGGAGACCTCCTGGCCGTCCAGGGTCGCCGTCGCCGTGTAGCGACCCCCCACCGGTGGGGTGAAGTACACCGGGTAGTACGTCGGTGCGGGTGCCAGGTCCGCGCCGTGGGGCGACACCCGTTCCACGATCGGGTCCTCACCGTCGACCGCGATCGTGATCTCGAGTGGATCCGGCGGGGTCGTGTCGTTCGCGCCGTCCATGTAGATCGCATGGAACGCGACGCGCTGGGGCACCCCGGCGGTGATGTAGCCGTTCTGACCGAACAACGGCGCGATCGCGACGGTTGCCTGCTCGGCTCCGGGCCCGTCGTCGGACGCGTCCGGGGACGTCGAGTTCGAGGAGCAGGCGGCCAGCACCAGCGCGGATGCCCCGCCGACCAGCACTGCACGACGGGTCAGGGGTCGACGGATCACCGGGATGTCGTCATCGTGGTTCACGCCCGGGAACGCTATCGCCGGATCCGGACGGTCCGACAGCCCACGTAACCGGGCCACCGATCGGGCGGTGCGGCCGCTACATTCGACGACGACACCATCGAGGAACGAACAGGAGCCCGCTGTGGCCGCGAAACCGATCGGACCGTACACACCCGTCGTCCGTGCGGGGGACTGGGTCGTCACCTCCGGCCAGATCGGCGCGGTCGACGGCGCCATCGTCGCCGGGGGGTTGCGGGCCGAGCTGCGCCAGGCGATCGCGAACGTCGACGAACTGCTGCGCAGCGAGGGTGCCGGACTCGACGACATCGTCAAGACGACGGTGTTCCTGCGGCACATGAGCGACTACGCGGTCATGAACGAAACCTACGTCGAATGCCTCGGCGACAACCGACCGGCACGCACGGCGTGTGCGGTCGCGGAACTGCCCGTGGGCGCGCTCGTGGAGATCGAGGCCTGGGCGTACGCACCGGTCGGCTGAACCGCCGACGATGTGCGGGCGGGGTGCCCGTGCGCGATACTGGTGATCATGCCGGGTGGAATCGTCATGGCCGTCATCCTCGTCTTCATCTTCCCGATGATGGTGATCATGGGTTGTTGCGCCATCGCGTGGCTGCTCGGGACGCTGCTCACCAAGGACGCGGAAACGCGCTACGAGGGCACCGAGATCCTCGACGCGAGCACCTGAACCCGCACCGATCACGGCACCACCCGATGTCCGTCGGCCGCTGATCGCGCGTCGGCAGCGATTCGATTCTTCCCCGGACCTTCGATCAACTACAGTCTGGCGTCTCATTGCAGTGCAGGGCGCAGGACAAGGCGACCCGGCCTAGAAGAAAGGGGTCGCTGATGGCGACCGGTACCGTGAAGTGGTTCAACAACGAGAAGGGTTACGGGTTCATCGCCCGGAGCGAGGGCTCCGACGTCTTCGTGCACCACTCGGCAATCCAGATGACGGGCTACCGCAGCCTGGAAGAGGGACAGGCCGTGGAGTTCGAGGTGGTCTCCGGACCCAAGGGTGACCAGGCCCAGGACGTCCGTCCCGCCTGAGCAGCACCCTGACCGGCCTCGTGCCGGACAATCGGAACCGGGATCAGATCTGATCCCGACCACGAGCGGCCACCTCGGCCCGCCGGGACTCGATCTCGGTGGCGCTGAAGTGGCCGCCGTTCCATTTTCCGACGACCTCCAACTCGTTCGCCCAACCGCCGGCGCCGGTCAGGAGCGCATTCTCGTCGTAGGTGGCCTGGATGCGGCCCACCGCGGCGGCGTCGTTCGAGGCGATGTCCACCGCCAGGGCGTGCACGTGGTCGAGCAGGTCGTCGTGGGGGACCACCTCGTTGACCAGGCCCCAGGCCAGGGCCGTTGCGGCGTCGACGAAGTTGCCGGTCGTGCTCATCTGCCGGGCACGGCGCAGCCCCACCGCCTCGGGCAGCAGCACCGTCAGCCCCCAGCCGGGCTGGATCCCCACCCGGGCGTGGGTGTCGGCGAAACGGGCCCGGTCCGACGCGATCAGGAAGTCACACGCGAGGGCCAGTTCCAGCCCACCGGTCACGGCGACGCCGTTGACGGCGCCGATGACCGGTTTGGCCACCGGGCCGAACGGGCCCCGGGTGCCGTCGGGCCGGCTGAAATCGCGCGTCAACCCGCCGCCGGCGCCGGAACCGAGCTCCTTGAGGTCCAACCCGGCACAGAACGCCGGGTCCGCACCGGTCACAACGAGCACGTCGACGTCCGGATCGGCGTCGGCTTCGGCGAACCCGTCGGCGATCGCCGCCAACAGCTCACCGGACAGCGCGTTGCGCGCCCCGGGACGGTTCAGGGTGAACGTCGCCACCCGATCGGCGGTCTCGCGGATCAGTACGTCGGACATGGTCGTCTCCGTGTTCGTCGGTGGCCCCCCGCCCCGGGGATCGTACCGTCGTGGGGTCCGGCGGGGTTCCCAGCGGGCAGAATGGTCCGGCTGCACCGCAACCGTGAACCCGCGACGGGAGTCGAGACGTGACCTACATGGCCGAGTACATCTGGATCGACGGGACCCGTCCGACCGCACGTCTACGTTCCAAGACGAAGGTGTACGCCGACGACGAACCGTTGGGGCTGTGGGGGTTCGACGGCTCCAGCACCTCCCAGGCGCCGGGTCGGTACTCGGATTGCGTGTTGCGACCGGTGTGCGACGTGCCCGACCCGATCCGGGGCGGTGACGACCGGCTCGTGCTGTGCGAGGTGCTCGATGTGGACCTGACCCCGCACGAATCCAACACCCGCGCCCCCCTGGTGGAGGTCGCCGCACGCCATGCCGACCAGGAACCCTTGTTCGGGATCGAACAGGAGTACACGTTCTTCAAGGACGGCCGCCCCTACGGGTTCCCCCAGGGCGGGTTCCCCGCACCCCAGGGCTTCTACTACTGCGGGGTCGGCTCCGACGAGGTGTGGGGTCGCGACATCGTCGAGGACCACATGCGGGCGTGCCTGGCCGCCGGGATCGCCATCTCGGGCATCAACGCCGAGGTCATGCCCGGCCAGTGGGAGTTCCAGGTCGGCCCCCTGGGCCCGCTCGAGGTCGCCGACCAGCTGTGGCTCGCTCGTTGGCTGTTGTACCGCATCGCCGAGGACTACGACATCTCCGCGACGCTCGACCCCAAACCCGTCAAGGGGGAGTGGAACGGTGCCGGTGCGCACACCAACTTCTCGACCCGCCGCATGCGCGAGGACTACGACGCGATCCTGGCGGCCTGTGAGGCCCTGGGCGCCGGTGACAAACCGGACCTGCACGTGGAGCACTACGGCGCCGGGATCGAGAACCGTCTGACCGGCATGCACGAGACCGCCCCGTGGAACGAGTACAGCTACGGCGTGGCCGACCGGGCCGCGTCGGTTCGGATCCCCTGGCAGGTCGAACGGGACCGCAAGGGATACATCGAGGACCGCCGCCCCAACGCCAACATGGATCCCTACGTGGTCACCGCGTTGATGATCGACACCGTCTGCGCCGTGGACTGACCGACCCGGACGCCGGGATCGTGCTGCGCATCGCGGGCGGTCCCGTGCCGGTCGCGGGTCGGGACACACGATGAATCCGACGCGAGTAGTGTCTACCCGATGGCCGGTGGCTCCGGTCGGGCGCCAGGAGGAGGTGTGTCGGAACCGTGATGCGTAGAGGTCCCCTCACCGACAGGACGATCCGTTCGTTGCTGGAGGAAGCCGCCTCGGAGCGGATCACCGCGGTCATCGAACTGCACAGCGCCGAGGAAGGGCTCGTCCACCTCGTCGACGGTGAGGTCTACCTGGTCGACGTGGCCGGCGCAGAACCCCTCCAGGACCGGATGGTCCGGGCGGATCTGCTGACCGTCGAACAGATCGAACGGCACACCGAACCCGGCGACGAACAGGCCTACCTGGCGCTCGCACTCGACACCGACGAGACGATCGACGAGCGGGCAATCGCCGACTGGTTGCTCGACATCACCGCCCGCACCCTGCACCGGTTCGAATCGAACCGACAGGGCGAGTACGAGGTCGATCCGTACGGTTCCCACCCGGCGGGCATCCTCGCGTCGTGGCCGGTCGACGTGGTCTACGACCGGATCGGTCGGATCGCCGCCGAACCCGGATCCGGGTCCGTTCCGGACGGAACGGACGATCACGCCGGCCGAGCTGTCGACGACACCCCGCTCCCGCCCCCACCGCCGCCCGACGACGACGCCCCACCCGCGGTCGACCCGGTGCTGGTCACCCCCGACACCGTCCCGGAAGCTCTCGCCGTCGTGGAACTGTCCCCGTTGGAGTGGCGGGTCGTGATCCTGGCGGCCCGGGGCATCTCCCAGGGTGACCTGGCCGTCCGACTGGGTCTGGACCACGAGACGACCGGTGGCCTGGTCGAGGTGCTCTGCCAGCGTGATCTGCTGACCAGGAGCGGCCCGGGCGTCTGAAGGATGGCCGGGCGGCCGCGTAGCCTGGACCCATGAAGGTGCTCCGTGTCGCGTTGTGCCCGGTCGTCGGTGTCGTCGGTGATTTCGACGGCAACGTCCGGCGGATCCTGCAGGCGGTGGCCGAAGCCGAACGTGACGGCTGCGACCTGATCGTCCTGCCCGGGTCGGCCATCGGCGGTGCGTCGCTCGGCGACCTGGCCCGGGATCGTTCCTTCCTCGCCGCCCACGACCGGGCGGCGGCACGGGTGGCCGCCGCGGCAGGTGACGGCACGATCCTGATCGGAGGTCTCCGCGGGGGGCCGGGACCCACCGGTGTGGTCCACGAGTACCGGCGTGACGCGGACCCGGTGGTGCACGGACCCGGTGCGGATTCCGGCGTCGGCGTCGTCCCGGTCGATGCGGGCACCATCGGGGGTGTCCGTGTCGCGGTCACGACCGATCCGCGGATCCCGGATGTGCCCGACGGAACCGACCTCGTCGTCGTGTGCGACGCCGACGGCTTCCGCCCGGGCCGGGCGGCGCGGTGGGCGGCGGCACCCGGGGGACCGGCCGCCCCCGCCGGCGTCGCGATCGTCCGGGTGAACCTGCTCGGAGCCACCGACGGGACCGTGTTCGACGGCGGGGCGACCCTGCACGCGGCCGACGGTTCGCTGGTCGTCGAGGCTCCACGCTTCGCGCCCGGCGTCGTGGTCGCCGATCTGGTGGTACCCGACGGCGACGTCGGTGCGGGCCCGGGACCGGCCGACACGGCATCGGCCCGGACCCCCGCCCCGCAGGCGCCCGCGGTTGTGCCGCTCGAAGGTGAGGCCGAGCTCTGGACGGCGCTGACGAACGGCCTGGGGGCGTACGTGTCCTCGGGCGGGTTCACCGACGTCGTCCTCGGTCTGTCCGGTGGGGTCGATTCGGCGCTGGTGGCCACGATCGCCACCGACACCGTGGGTCCCGACCGTGTGCACGCGGTCGCGATGCCCAGCCGGTACTCGACGCCCGGGTCGGTCACCGACGCCGAACGACTCGCCGGGAATCTCGGGATCGACCTGCGCACGATCCCGATCGAGCCGGCGCACGCCGCGTTCACCACGATGCTCGGTGCCGCCGGCGTCGCGTTCGACGGCGGCGTGACCGAACAGAACGTCCAGGCCCGCATCCGCGGGGTGCTGGTCATGGCGTTGTCCAACGAGTTCGGTTGGCTGGTCCTCGCCTGTGGCAACAAGTCCGAAGCCGCCGTGGGTTATTCGACGTTGTACGGCGACTCGGTCGGTGGCTTGTCGGTCATCGGTGACGTCTACAAGACCGACGTGTACGCGCTGTGCCGGTGGCGGAACCGGGCCGGCGACGGGCCCGTGATCCCCGAGTCGATCCTGACCAAGGCCCCTTCGGCGGAACTGGCACCGGGCCAACGTGACGACGCGAGCCTGCCGCCCTATCCGCTCCTCGACGCAATGTTGCGGGACCATGTCGAAGGTGGGCTGGGAATCGACGAACTCATCGCCGCGGGCCACCCGCCCGAGGAGGTCCGTCGTGTCGTCGCGCTGGTTCGACGGGCCGAATACAAGCGCCGTCAGGCCCCGTTGTCGATCGTCGTGAGCGACCGTTCCTTCGTTGCGGACCGACGTTTTCCGCTGACGAACGCCTTCGAGGGTCGAGCCTCGGGTCGGGATCGCGCACGGCAACCCGACGCCTCGGGCAGCGCGTGAGCGGGCTGCCCGGTTTGGTCGGATCACAGCCGTGTAGTATTGCGATCCTGTAACGGTCAAAAGTCACAATTGTTCGACTTTTGTAATGTCGGTCGTTAGCGTGCTCGCCGGCCGCTGGGCCTTCGGTGACGCACAGCATGCGACAGATCGTCGCCACCGATCCCGTCCCGGCCCCTTGCAAACCCCCAGAAGTCGATCCGGCGGATCCGCGGGCACGAAAACAGCGTGCCGGATCCATCCCACCACACAGCGTCCCCCCGTCGAGGAGGGGGACTCGGATCGGCAGAAAGGAGTCAGGCCGTGCGCCGCTTCACCAAACAGCTTCACCACGTCATCTCACTGTTCATCGCCTTCCTGCAGCGGGGAGTCGACACGA
The DNA here is from genome assembly GCA_964626395.1 of uncultured Iamiaceae bacterium. Classification (GTDB taxonomy): domain Bacteria; phylum Actinomycetota; class Acidimicrobiia; order Acidimicrobiales; family Iamiaceae; genus JAFDWI01. The sequence goes on from CAZVFF010000075.1 coordinate 7,889, forward strand.
TCTTCCCGAGCCGTCCCCTCCCGGCGACGGCGACGACGACCCCGGGCGGGAAACGCCGGCCCCGGGTGCGTGGAGTCCACGCCGTCCCCCTGGTCGCCGTGCTCGCACTCGGCGCCACGGCCTTCGCCGTGAACTCCGGTGCGACCCCCGATGCGACACCGGTCGCCGTCGGTGACCAGGTCCCGCACTCCACCCCCACCACCGAGAACCCGGCCGAGCTGGAACGCCAGGCGAACATCGAGAAGCTCGCCGCCGCCGAGGAGAAGGCCGCAGCCGAAAAGGCCGCAGCCGACAAGGCGGCGATGGAGAAGGCGGCCGCCGACAAGGCCGCTGCGGACAAGGCGGCAATGGAACACGCGGCGATCGAGAAGCTCGCCGCCGCCGAGGAACGGGCTGCCGCCGAACAGGCCGAGGCCGAACGCAACGCCCAGGCCGCCCAACAGCAGTCGGCCCCCCAGCCGGTGTCGGCCAGCGGTGCCTGCGGGGGGAACCTTCCCCCGTGTTGCGTGATGATGCGTGAGTCCGGCGGGAACCCGACCGTGGTGAACGCCTCGTCCGGTGCCGCCGGCAAATGGCAGTTCATGACCTCCACCTGGGCCAACTACAAGGGCTACCCGACCGCTGCCGCGGCCCCCGAGCACGTCCAGGACGAACGGGCCGCCCAGCTGTGGGCCGGTGGCGCAGGCGCCGGCCACTGGGGTGGCGGCTGCTGGTGATCGACCGCGCCGATCAGCGGCACACCCGGTGTGGCCGGCCGATCCGCGCGCGATGATCGACCCACCATGACCACCGATGTTCTCGACCGGTTGCGTCCGGCCCCGTCCCCCGACATCGCGGGATGGGCCGGTCGCATCGGTGCGTACGTGTGGGTCACCGCACGACTGTTCGAAGTCACCGGGCGACTGGCGGTCCTCGTCGATGACCCCCGGCTCGCCCGCCGACTGGCCGGTGTGTCCGGTCGGTTCGCCTGGCAGGCCGAACAGTGGCACCGACGGCTCCCGGCGTTGCGTGAGGTCCGTGTCGACGACCTGGTGGTGCCCCCGTCCGCGGAGACGGCGGCGGCGTTCGACGCTCTGGAACGCGACCCGCACGGCGGCGGTGAGGTGCTCACGGGGCTGCTCGGTCAACTCGCCACGGTGTACGCGACCCACGCCGATGCCGCATCCCCCCTCACCGACGGACCGGTGCTGCGCACCCTGGAACGCACCGGTGCCGATCTCCAGCTCGCGATCGCCGAACTGGGGAACTCCTAAAGGTGGAGTCCCTTGACCCGACCGTTATCGTACACATCAGGCCGCAGCGGAGGATCAGCCCGACGACCCTGCGGCACGGCCGGTAGCAGCCACCGACCACGCAAGCGTCAGAACCAACGGAATCGCCGGGCAGCGACTCCGTCACACACACAGAGGCAGTGTCTTGGCCAAACAGCGAGTTGAGCGCGACGAAGAAGACCTCGTCCGCCTCTATCTGACCGACATCGGACAGTACCCGCTCCTCACCAAGGACGACGAGGTCCGGTTGGCGCAGGCGATCGAAGCCGGCAACGCCGCCAAGGAGGAGCTCGACGGTGGTGGCAGGATCACCCCGGCGAAGAAACGTGAGTTGCGACGCACGTCCCGGCAGGGCGACCGTGCCGAACGCACCTTCGTACAGTCGAACCTGCGGCTGGTCGTTTCGATCGCGAAGAAGTACCAGGCGTCCGGCCTACCGCTGCTCGACCTGATCCAGGAAGGCAACCTGGGGCTCATGCACGCCGTCGAGAAGTTCGACTGGCGCAAGGGCTTCAAGTTCT
>CAZVFF010000076.1:0-7426 GCA_964626395.1 uncultured Iamiaceae bacterium
CGCCACGAACGAACAGGTCGCCACCTGCTGGACGACCAGTTGGGCGATGCGGTCTCCCCGGCGCACCCGGTAGGCGGTGGCCGGGTCGGTGTTGACCAGCAGCACCCGGAGCTCGTCGCGGTACCCCGAGTCGATCAGGCCCGGGGTGTTCAGACACGTCACACCGTGTCGCAACGCCAGGCCGCTGCGGGGTTGGACGAACCCGGCCCAACCCGGGGGGATGGCCACCGCGATCCCGGTACCCACCAGTGCCCGACCACCGCGGGGTTCCAACACGACGTCGTCGGTGGCGTGCAGGTCGGCGCCGGCGTCGCCGGCACGCGCGTATCCGGGCAGGGGGACGTCCGGGTCCAACCGGACGACGCGGATGTCGGGCATCGCCGGTGAATCTACCGCCCGGGCGGGGCTCGTCGGTCCGTGACGACCCGGCGTACCGGACCGCGCACCGGGGCGCACCCGCTGCGGTGGGGCCGATCGGGCCGTGTGGGAAAGTGGGGTCATGGCCCAACCCACGACGACCGGCTACCTGATCCTCGGATTGTTGTCGACCCGTGACTGGTCCGCCTACGACATCGTGAACCAGGCCGGCAAGGGTCTGTCCGAGGTGTGGCCCCGGGCCGACCGGCAGCTCTACTACGCGCCCAAACGGCTGGTGGAGGACGGCCACGCGACCAGCCGGGTCGAAGCGGTCGGTCGACGGAACCGGACCGTGTACTCGATCACCCCGGCCGGCCGTGACGCGCTGGCCGCCTGGCTCGCCACCGAATCCGGGCCGCCGGCGTTGCAGTTCGAGGGCATGGTGCGGGTCTTCTTCGCCGACCAGGGTTCCATCGAGGACCTGCGGAGGAACCTGGAGGTGATGATCGCCCACGCCGACGAGTCCGCCGCGCTGTTCGCCCGCCACGCCGCCTACATGCTCACCCACGACGGTGGCAGCGTGCCCGACCACCACCATCTGACCACCCTGGGCAACCGGTTCATGATCGAACACTTCCAGCAGATCTCCGGCTGGGCGAAGTGGGCACTCGGGGTGATCGAAACCTGGCCGGACACCGCCACACCGCTGCGCACCCACCACGACGAGACGGTGCGGATCCTGCGCGAGAACGTCGCGATGGTGCCCGACGCCGAGGCCGACCCCGACGCCGACCCCGATGGGGACGGCACGGACCCCTGAATCGACGACCGACCGGGATCGGGCGGGCTCAGACGACGTCGTCGAGGAATGTGCGGAGCCGCTCGTAGCTGCGACGCAGAAGCCGTGACACGTGCATCTGGGAGATCCCGAGCCGGTCGGCGATCCCGCTCTGGGACAGCCCCTCCCAGAAACGCAGGTGCACGACCAGCTGTTCCCGGGCGGGCAGCAACGCCAACAGTTCGTCGACGAGCAGGCGGTTCACGGCGTCGAACAACCACGTGTCGTCGGCGGCGAGGGTGTCGGTGAGGGTACGGCCCCCCTCGCCGTCCCACGGTCTGGCCAACGAATCGGCGTTGAACGCCGCGCCGGCTTCGAGCGCCTCGACGACCTTCTCGATGCTGGTGCCGACCTCGCGGGCGAGCTCGTCGACGGTCGGGGCGCACCCGTTGCGTTGGGCCAGGCGACCGATCGCGGCGTTGATCGCCAGATAGCGCTGTTGGACCCGTCGGGGCACGTGCAGGTCCCAGGCACGATCCCGGAAGTGCCGTTTGATCTCACCGGCGATCGTGGGCGACGCGAACGCCTCGAAAGGCACGCCGCGGTCCGGGTCGAACCGGTCGACGGCGTGGATCAACCCCACCGAGGCGGTCTGCAACAGGTCGTCGTCGGGAACCCCACGCAAGCGGTACCGCCGGGCGATGCGTTCGGCCAGGGGCATGTGTCGACGGACGAGCCGGTCCCGCAGATCGGTCCGCCCGGTACGCCGGTAGTCCACGAACCGCGCCCGGCGTTCGATCCGACCGTCGGGGAGCACGGCGTAGGGGCACATGTCAGCGATCACCTCGGTCGGTCGGGTCGTCCGGGTCGAAATCGACACGGACGGTGGCCGTGTCGCCGTCACCTCCGCCGACGACGTACCGGGTGGTCACCGCAGCCAGGATCCGTTCGGTGGTGGCGTCCAAGGGGACGACCGGTGTGTGCAGCCGTCGCGACAACCGGGCGGTGATGGCGCGCCCGGCGACCTCGAATTCGGTCGACAGGGTCGGATCGTCACCGGGGGACAGGATCCGGGTCGCTTCGGAGATCCCGACCCGGACGTCCTCGATCCGGTCGGTGTCGAACCCGGACTGGGCTGCGAGCTGGGTCGCCGCCAGACGCACCAGGGGCGTGTACCGCACGTCGGCGGGCACCTTGAGACGAATGTGATCGACGGTCATCGCAGCTCGGATCCCCACGGCACGGTCACCGGGAAAGGACGGGAAACGCTTCGCTCCGTATTGGACCACTCCGATCCGAAAGATTCAATGGGTCGTTCGGCCCGGTTCGGGTCCGACCGTCGCCGAGGTTCAGGCCGGCGTCGAGGGCGGGACCCGGGGTTCGGTGATGCCGCGGAAGGCACCGCCGATCCCGTCCCACAGCAGATTCGTGAGGTCGTCGACCAACTCGGCGCGGGGCATCACCGGACGGGCCACCCAATCGTCGCCGGCCAGGTGCACCATGCCGACCACCCCGTAGGACCACGGTCTCGCCGGGGCGGTGTCCAGCCCCGCGGCGCGCAGCCCCTCGGCCATCGTGCGGGCGATGACCGACGCGATCCGGTCCACCAGGGTGGACAGTGCCGCCCCGCGGGGCGGCAGCCGCGAGGTGAGGAACCGGTACATCGACGGGTCGTCCTCGATCGTGTCGATGTACGCGCCGATCGACGCGCGCAACAACTCCACCGGATCACCTCCACCACCGAGGATCACCTCGAGCCGGTCCGCCAACCCGCCGACGAAGCGCTGCGCGAGCGCCTCGATGAGGCCTTCGCGGTCACCGAAGTGCCGGTACAGGCTCGGCTTGGACACACCCGCGGCATGGGCGATCGCCTCCATCGACGCGTTCGGTCCCTCGTCGGTGATCACCGCGACGGCCGCGTCGAGGTAGCTCTCGCGTCGTTCGGCACGGTCGCGGGCACGATCGACCGGTTTGCGGCCGCCTCGTGGGGCGCGCCCATCGGGTGCGGACGGACGGCCCTTCTTCGAACGTTCGGCGGTCATGATCGCGGTTCTCCTCCGGCTGCGTGTCGACGGGCCCAGACGTACATCGCGATCCCCGACGCGACCCCGGCGTTGAGCGACCGGGTGGATCCGTACATCGTGATCGAACAGACCGCGGACACCGCGGCCCGGGCCTCGTCGGACAACCCGGGACCCTCCTGGCCGAACACCAGGACACACCGGCGGGGCAGGGCGAACCCCTCGATGGGGACCGAGCCGGCCAGGTTGTCGATACCGATCACCTCGAGGTCGGTGTCGGCCGCCCAGGCGACGAACGACGCGATGTCCGGGTGGTGGTGCACGTGCAGGTAGCGGTCGGTGACCATCGCGCCACGACGGTTCCACCGACGGTGCCCGATGATGTGCACAGCCTCGGCGTTGAAGGCGTTCGCGTTGCGGACCACGGTGCCGCTGTTCATGTCGCTCGACCAGGGCTCCACGGCCACGTGGAACGGGTGCCGACGGGTGTCCAGGTCGGCGACGATCGCGTCGACCGACCAGTACCGGTAGGTGTCGACCACGTTGCGACGATCGCCCCCGGCGAGCAGTTCCGGGTCGTAGCGGGCATCGGCGGGCCACGGGCGCGGGTGGGGGCCGACCCCGACCACCCGGTCGGGGTGGCGGGGGCCCAGCGAGGCGGTGCCGTCCGCGATCGGTCCGTCCACGTCGGCGTCCCGTGGCGTGGCACCGGCGGTTGGTCCGGTGGTGGTCACGGGTCCTGTCCGAACGGTGGTCGGCCCATCTGGGTGCGCACCGGCACGACCGGCGGGTTCACCAGGCTGCGTCGCTGCCAGTTGGCGCCGTCGACGACCAGCATGTGGCCGGAGACGAAGCTCGCGTACGGCGACGCCAGGAACGTCGCGGCCCACCCCAACTCGCGGCGTCGCCCCGCCCGCAGGGCCGGTTGGCGGGCGTCGTGGTCGGTGGCGCGTTCCAGGTTCCCGGCGATGTCGTCGGTCATGTCGTCGTGGGGGAACAGCCCCGGCACCAGGCCGTTCACGCGGATCCCGTAGGGACCCCATTCCACCGCGAGGGTCTCGGTGAGGTTCCGCACCCCGGCTTTCGCCGCGGCCGAATGAGCGAAACCGGGGCCGCCGGTCCAGGCGTAGGACGCCCCGACGTTGATGATCGACGCCGGGGTGCGCCCGGCCAGGTGCCGTCGGGCGAAGGCCCGGGAGAACAGGAACGTGCCGTTCAGGGTGATGTCCACGACGGTCCGCCAGGCGTTCGGGCTCATGTCCTCGGCCGGGACCGGGAAGTTCGCGGCGGCGTTGTTGACCAGCACCGCCGGCATGCCGAACGCGTCCGCAGCGGCGTCGAGCGCCGCGTCGATCGCGTCGGCGTCACGGATGTCGCAGCCCACGGTGATCCCGGGCGTGTCGACCTCGGCGAACATCGCCTCGGCGGCCGCGAGGTGTTCGGGCTTGCGGCTCGCCACCACGAGGTTCGCTCCCAGGCGGCCGAACTCGGCCGCGATCGCACGTCCCAGACCGGTGCCACCACCGGTGACGATCACGGCCACACCGTCGAAGGTGCCCGGCGGCAACGCGGACGCGCCCGGCGGTGGAGGTTCGGGCAGCCCGATGAGTCCCGGGTCGTCGGTCGGGTCGGTCGTCACAGGTTCGTTCAGCTCCCCGTGTAGTGCCCGGGGCGCCCCTCGGCCCGAGCGGTCTTGAACTCGGCGAAGTCGTCGGACCGGTTCAGGAACGTCTGGTAGATCATCTCGTCGTCCATCGAGGCGCGCACGGCGGGGCGGAGTTGGTGGGCGATCACCGTGCGGGCGAGTTTCACGGCCACGGTCGGGGTGGCGGCGATGTGTTCGGCCATCTCCCGGACGGTGTCGTCGAGTTCCTCGGCGGGGACGACCCGCGACACGACTCCGTGGGCGAGGGCCTCGTCGGCCTCCATCACCCGACCGGTCAGGACCATGTCCGACACGACACCGTGGCCGCACATCTGGGCGAGCACCGCCACACCGCCGGTGTCGGGGATCACCCCGTGGCCGAGTTCGGGCAGCCGGAACCGGGCGCCTTCGGCGGCGACGCGGATGTCGCACAACAACGCGCGTTGGAACGACCCGCCCATCGTCCAACCCTTGCAGGCGACGATGACCGGCGCGTCCAGGTCCCACAGTTGCTGGATCCCGCGGTGGCCGCGCCGCATCAGTTCGTGGTGCGACGACTCCATCCGCAGGGTGCCGATGGCGGCGACGTCCCGACCCGAGGAGAACGAGCGACCCTCACCCCGCCAGATCACCGTACGCACGTCGCGGTCCGCGCGCAGGTCGGCCAGGATCCGGAACAGCTCGGCGTCCATCTCGTCGTCGAACGCGTTGTGCTTCGCGTCGTTGTCGTTGGTGATCGTGGCGACGCCGTCGGTCACGACACAGTGGATCCGTTCGCTCATGTTCCTCCATGTTCCCAGGTGTTACCATCCGTAACACCATTGATCGACCATGGAGGACCCTACGCAATGCCGGCATTTCTGAGTGACGAATGGATCGCAGCGGCCAAGAGGATCCAGGAGGAGACCACCGACCTGCCCGACGCACCGGTCCAGGTCAAGATGAACCTGGACGTGTACGAGGTGCCCACCGAGATCTCCGCCGAAGAGGTCCCGGCGCACCTGGACACCTCCGACGGCGGCCTGGACCTGGACGTCGGCCACATGGCCGAGCCCGAGATCGCCATCCGGATCGACTACACCACCGCGCAGGCGATCCTCGTCGACGGGAACTCCCAGGCCGGAATGAACGCGTTCATGGCCGGCAAGGTGAAACTGCTGTCGGGGGACCTCGCCAAGTTGATGGCGGTCGCGCAGGGCATCGAGAAGGTCGTGTCCGCCGAGATCGCACAGAAACTCAAGGACATCACCGACTGACATCGTCCGGTGAACCGTCGCGGCGGACGCCCGGGGACCACGATCCCCGGGCGTTTTCGATTCCCCGACGTTCCCGGGCCGGGAGCGGGTCAGGTGCGGGGTGGCAGGCCCAGCATGGCGGCGGACCGGTGGTAGAGGTCGGCGACCTCGGTGCGCACCTCTGGGCGAGCGGTGACCTCGTTCGCGAACGGGACCCGCACCTCGACCTCTTCGCCGGCGGCGTCGGTCGCCGTGAACACCGCCTCGCGGGTGGTCATCCCGGTGAACACCGCCGACGCGGTCGCATCGTGTCCGCCGAGCCCTCGACAGATCACGACGTTGTCGGCCGCGTGATCGGTGTTCATGTGCTCCGCGACGGCCGCGACGACGTCGTCGGTCAGCCAGGCACCGTCGCTCACGCGAACTGTTCCAGGTCGGCGAACACCGCCGAGTTGAGTCGGTACGCCTCGAGCACCTCGTCGGTGACCCGCTCGCGTTCGTCGAGGTCCCAGGGGGCCACGTCCAGCCGGACCCGGTAGGCCTCCTTCCAGGCGTCCGGGTCGTCGACCTTCGGAAAATCATAGAACGAGGTGCCGGTCGACGAGTCGATGCCGTACGCCCGCTCGATCCCCGAACCGATGTAGAACCCACCCGACAGGTCGCCCAGGTAGCGCACGTACTGGTGCGCTACCCACCCGGCGGGCCACTCGGCACCGACCTCGCGGATCCGCTTCACGTACTCCGCGGTGGCCGGGAGCACCTCGGCCTCGGCGCGGTCCCGCCATCCCTCGCCCAGCACCGCGATCAGGTCGCGTTCCAAGGCGGGGAGACGGACCACGTCGTCCTGCACGAACTCGCCGGCGATGTCGTCCATCGACATCGGCCAGTTGAACGACTCGAGCGCGTCGTAGATCGCCCGGTGTTGGGCGATGAGCCGCCCGTAGTCCTCGATCGGCAGCTCGCCACCCAACAGGGAAGCGAAGAAGCCGTTGCGTTCCGCGGCGCGGTGCGCGCCCGCGGTGGCGAGGCGCAGCACCTCGGAAAAACGGACAACGGTGGAGTCGTCGGCGGTCACGGTCATGTGGGAAGTCCTCGATTCTTCGCCCGGGAGCTTGGAAAGCGCTAGCTGTTAGGAGTACCTTACACCTCGTGCCGAATCCACGAGGAGCCGAGACCATGATGACACCCGAACGACGCGGAACCGTCCGTCGATCCCTGGCGGTCATCGCCGCGGCACTGCTCGGCCTGGTCGGACTGTTCATCCCCGCATCGGCCGGTGCCGCCGATCCGGCGTGGACCACGACCGTCGACGTGACCGGCGCGTCGGAAGCCGGAGGCCTCCAGGCCGACGTGCACGGCACCGGCTACTCGGGTCTGCCGAACTCCTCGA
>CAZVFF010000076.1:7526-9543 GCA_964626395.1 uncultured Iamiaceae bacterium
TCCCCACCGCCGAGCTCGACCCCGACGTCGACTACGACGTCATCGTCTGGGCCGCACACGGTGTACCCGACGCCACCACCACACTCGACCTCGTCCCGCTCGGTCTCACCCCGGCCCAGAAAGCCGCGCTGTTCCCCGGAACGGGCCCGACGACGACCACGACCACCACGACCGTTCCCCCCTCGACCGACCCGTGGACGACCACGGTGAACGTCACCACGGCATCCGCGGCCGCCGGCCTGGGGCTGCAGGTACGGGGCACCGGTTACACGAACCTGCCTCGCGCGTCGACCGGCGCACCGGCCCAAGGTGTCTACGTGGTCCTGCGCGACCCGGCCACCATGTCGAACAACGCGATCAACGCCGACCAGGACATCGTGCCGGCGCTCGCGTTCATCCCGAACGCCGCGATCTCCGGTGGTTCCTGGACGACCACGTTGTCGGCCGCGGCGTCGGACCTCGACCCGGACGCGACCTACGAGGTCATCGTCTGGGTGGCCCACGGCGAGATCACCACGAACACGTTGCTCGACACCGTCCCGGTGAACCTCACCACAGCCCAGAAGGGCGCGCTGTTCCCCGGCGGCAACCCGCCGCCGCCCACCACCGCGCCGCCGACGACCCGCCCGGACGTCGCCCCACCCACGACCGGGCGGCCACCCACGACCCCCGCCCCGGACCGTACCGGCGCGGTGAACGCCCAGGGCCTGTACTGCGTGACCGAGACGACCGCGGGCACCGTCGGCACACCACAGCTGAACTGGGGGGTGCGTTCCTCGTTCGTGAACTACATCGAGGGCGGCATCGCCAAGGGTTCGATCGACACCGGCGACGGCGCGACCCGATCGGGCAACGCCTTCACCTGGCCGAACGGCTCGGGTGAAGTCGACAACGCCGGCCAGGGCACCTGGTCGTTCTCCGGATACGTCCACTTCAGCGGGCACAACAACGTGCTGAACACGACGATCGCGAACCCACGAGTCCGGGTGAACGGATCGACCGGCGCGTTGATCGCCGACGTGCGGTCCCAGGACATGGAGGGCAACGACGCCAGCGGCGACGCGATGGTGATCGCCGACCTGCACTTCGTGTCGGTCTCACCTTCGGGTGGCACCGCGTCGGCGTCGCTCACCGCGGACGGAGCGCGGGCGCTGAACAGCATGTACGAACCCGGTGAAGCCATGGATCCGGTCACCGTGACCGTGTCCGGGGGCACCGCCGGTAGCGCCGTGGAGAACTGCTACGACGCGGACGGCAACCTGGTCAGCTCCACGCCGATCGGCGGGGCCGCCGGCAACGGGTCCGGACAACTGGCCACCACCGGGTTCGGGGCGTGGCAACTCGCCGCGACCGGGATGATGATGGTGCTGGTCGGTATGCTCGCGCTCACGGTCACCACGCGTCGCCGTCGGGTCCGTCTGCCCGTCGAGTGACGGCCGCGTCCCTGCCCGTGCCGGGAGTGACCCGGCCGTCACGACCGAGGAGCTGCTGACCATGTCACGAACCTCCCGTCCCGCCACCGCGCTGGTCGCGGTCGCCGTCGCCCTGGTCCTGGTCGTCTCGGCCTGCTCGTCGGATTCGGACGACACGGCATCGACCACGACCACCGCAGCGGCGACGACCGCCGCCGGCGCTCCGGCCACCACCGACGACGTGGACACCACCGACGCCGTCGATGCGCTCAGCATCGAAGGCCCGACCGAGGTGGCCGACGCCCCCGAGGTGGAACCGCCGGCCGAACCCGCCGAGCCACGTCTGCCGGCGACCGTCACCGACGCGAACGGCGACGAGGTCACCGTCGAGCACGCCGACCGGGTCATCGCGCTCGACCTGTACGCCACGCTGACCGACACGATGATCGGTCTGGGGTTGGCCGACAACCTCGTCGGCCGGGCCGCGTCGGACACCCAGTCGGTCCTGGCCGACCTGCCCGTGGTCAGCCAGGAGGGCCTCGACCTGAACGTCGAAGCCGTCCTGGGCCTGCAACCGGACCTGATCCTCACGAACCTGACGATCG
>CAZVFF010000077.1:0-9468 GCA_964626395.1 uncultured Iamiaceae bacterium
CACCCGAGGAACCCATGTCGACCGCACCGACCGGCTGCATCGTCGGGACCCTAGTGCCGCGTCGGTTCGGGTACGGTCACGTCCCGGCCACCGCATCCGTGGAACACCGGGTGCCCGACACGTGCAGGGGACGCGATGACACCGAGCACCACCGACGATCCGACGCCGGCGATCGCATTACGTGGCGTCGGCGTGCGTTTCGGGGGGATCGCCGCACTGAGCGACGTGGACCTGACCCTGCCATCCGGACAGTTCTGCGGCCTGATCGGTGCCAATGGAGCGGGCAAGACGACCCTGTTCGACGTGATCAGCGGGCTGCGTCGTCCCGACACCGGGGTGGTCGAGATGGCGGGGCGGGACGTGACCGGTTGGCGGGCGAACCGGCGGGCGCGTGCCGGGTTGCGACGCACCTTCCAGCGGGTCCAGACCTTCGGCTGGTTGACCGTCGAGGAGAACCTGTTGGTCGCCACCGAATGGCGAGGCGGGGGCGGTGGTGTGGCAGCCGACCTGATCGCGTCGCCGACCCGCAAGCGGCGCACCGCGGAACGACGCGAACGGGCCGAGGTCGTGCTCGAACAGTGCGGACTGGCGGGCATACGGGACCGTTCCGCGGCCGCGTTGCCGATCGGGACCGCACGCCTGGTCGAGTTGGCCCGCGCTCTGATGGACGAACCCACCGTGCTGTTGTTGGACGAACCCGCGTCGGGTCTGGACCACCGCGAGGTGCAACGGTTCGGGGACCTGGTGCAACGGGTCGTCGCCGACGCGGGCACCGCCGTGCTGCTGGTCGAACACGACGTCGGATTCGTGCTGGAACGCTGTGACCGGGTCGTGGTGCTGCATCTGGGCGAGGTGCTCGCCGACGGGACCCCGGCCGAGGTGCGCGCGGACCAGCGCGTCCTGGAGGCCTACCTGGGCACGGGTTCGACGACCGGCGCGACGGGTTGAGCGCCCGGTGTGAAAATCGGCATAGCCGCGTGTGATGAACTAGAACACGTTCATTCGTTCAAGGGCCCTGAGGAGGACTCCCGGTGAGAACCAATCGGTTGACGGCGACGATCGCCGCCGTCGCAGTCACGCTGTTGCTGGTGTCGTGTTCGTCGGTCGACAAGGACGAACCCGCCAAGGACGCTGACACGCCCGCCACGACCGACGCCGGCACGACGACCACCCGTGGGATCACCGACGACTCGATCAAGGTCGGTGGCCTGCAGTACGACGTGTTCTTCGGCGACGCGAAAATCGGTGTCGAGGCACGGATCGCGAAGGCCAACGAGGACGGTGGCGTGCACGGCCGCACGATCGAGTTCATCGGCGCGGAGAACGACGACAGCGAGGCGTCCAAGTCCAAGGACATCGTGACCGCACTGGTCGAGAAGGACGAGGTGTTCGCGTTGTTGCCGGTCATGTCCGGTGGTTTCGGAGCGGGGGACTACATCCAGGAACACAACGTCCCCACCTTCGGTTGGGGCGTCAACCCGGCGTTCTGTGAGGGCGAGGTCGCCTTCGGGATCACCGGCTGTGTGACGAACCCGTCGCTGGAGGTCGGCTCCAACGCGTTGGGCACGGCGCTGGAGGACATGTTCGGCAACACCGACGAGACCATCGCCTTCCTGGCCGAGGACAACGACGCCGGCAAGGGCGGCCTCGTGCTGCTGGAGGAGTCCGTGAAGGACGTCGGCTTCGAGGTGGTCTTCGGCGAGGCGTCGCTGCCCGCCCCGCCCCAGCAGCCCGGCGACGTGTCGCCCTTCGTCAAGGACCTGATGTCCGCCGACGACGGTGAGGCACCCGGCATCATCTACCTGCAGGCCACCCTGTCGGGCACCGCGATCTCCGCCGCGCTGCAGGAGGCCGGCTACGAGGGCATGATCATCACACCGTCCTACTCGCCGCTGCTGCTCGGCGCGCCCGGCTACGACGACATCTACATCAACACCCAGCTGGGCATGGACCCGTCGATCGAGGCGAACGCCGAGATGATGGAGGCCGTCGCGAAGGTCGCCCCGAACGCGAAGATGTCGCTGTCGCTGATCGCCGGGTGGTACTCCGCGGACATGTTCATCGCGGGCCTTGAGGCCACCGGCGAGGACCTGACGGTCGAATCGTTCCTCGCCGCCATGAACGACGGGTTCACCTACTCGGTCCCCGACGTGCTCGGCGAGTCGACCTGGCCGGAGAACCACACCACTCCGGTGCCCTGCAGTGTGCTCACCAAGGTCGAGAACAACGAGTTCGACTACATCCAGAAGCTCGCGTGTGGTTCGAACATCGAAATCGATTGACCCGGACGTGGCGTCCTGACACGGAACGGTCCGTGTCAGGAGCCGCGGGGGTGACCGGACCGTGACCGAGCTCGCGTCCCTGCTGCTCGCGGGGGCGATCTCGGGTGGGCTCTACGCACTGATGGCGTCGGGGCTGGTGTTGACCTACCAGACCTCGGGGGTGTTCAACATCGGCCACGGCGCCGTCGCGTTCGTCGTCGCGCTCGTCTACTTCCAACTGAACCAACCGACCGCGAACGGCGGACTGGGCCTGCCGATCGTCTGGTCGGCGGTCATCTCGATCCTGGTCGTCGCGCCGCTGCTGGGCCTCGCACTCGACGCGGTGCTGTTCCGGAAACTCTCGCGTGCGCCGATCGCGGCCCGCCTGGTGGGCACCGTCGGGTTGCTGATCGCCCTGCCCGCCGGGGCGTTCCTGATCATCCGCGCGATCAACGTCTTCTTCGGTGCCGAGATGCCCGACGTGGCGGGCGACGCCGGGGTGAATCCGCCCGGGATCGGCCCCACACCGGCGAAGTCGTTCTCGATCGTCGAGGGCGTCGCCGTCGACTCGAACCAGTTGGCGGTCGTCGCGGTCGCCGCGGTCGCCGCGGTCGGACTGTGGGTCCTGATGCGTCACACCCGACTGGGGTTGGAGACCCGTGCCGGTGTGGACCGGCCCGTGCTCGCCCGTTTGCGGGGCATCGACACCGACCGCTCGTCGCGGATCGTCTGGGTGTTGTCGACCATGCTCGCCGGGTGCGCCGGGGTGCTCATCGCCCCGTTGTTCAACCTGTCGGCGATCACCTTCGACACGATCGTGTTCATCTCGTTCACCGCGGTCGTCGCGGCACGACTCCGCTCGGTGCCGCTCGCGTTCGCCGCGGGGATCGCGCTCGGCGCGGTGCAGAACCTGGTGTACGGCTACGCCCCCGATTTTCTCACCAAGATCACCGGATTCCGGACCTCGGTGCCGTTCATCCTGTTGTTCGTGCTGCTGTTCTTCGCGCAGGACCGGCGTGGCCGGGCCGCCGGTTCGGTCGCCGAGGCACCACCGCCGTCATCGGTCCGCCGAATGGGGCCGTGGCGACGCCGTGCCCCGTGGATCGTCGCCGGTGCCCTGTTCGTCGCCTACGGGCTGTTCGCCGCCGACACCTACTGGATGGGGATCCTCGACCGGGGTCTCGTGCTGTCCATGATCTTCCTGTCGTTCGTGATCGTCACCGGAATCGGCGGGATGATCAACCTCGCGCAGGCCGCGTTCGTCACCGCCGGCGGGTTCGCCGCCGGTTGGCTGGTGAACCACCAGTGGCCGTTCAACATCGTCGGGTTGATGGACAACGGACGTTTGAGCTTCTGGGTCGCGATGTTCGCCGCCGTGATCGTCGCGGCACTGGTGGGGGTGCTGGTGGCCCTGCCGTCGTTGCGGCTCGGCGGGTTGATGTTGGCGTTGTCGACGCTCGCGCTCGGGTTCATCGCCGACGGCACGGTGTTCCAGATCCAGGGCATCCGCAACGGCTCCCGGGGCTGGTCGATCCCCCGACCCTCGATCGGCCCGTTCGACCTGTCCGACGGGCGCACCCTGTTCGTCGTGTTGTGCCTGCTCGTCCTGGTGTGCGTGTGGGTGGTCCACAATCTGCAACGTTCACCGACCGGGCGGAGCCTGTTGGCGATCCGCTCCTCGGAGGTCGCAGCCGCCACGTCCGGGGTCGACCCGTTGCGTTCCAAACTGGTGCTGTTCGCGGTTTCGGCGGGGATGGCCGGGTTCGCCGGGGCGTGGTTCGCGCTGGTCGACTCGCCGATCACCAACACCTCGGCACCGCCACTGATCGGGTTGATCTGGTTGGCGGTCGCGGTGACCTTCGGGATCCGCCGGCCGGGTGGCGCGGTGATCGCCGGGCTGGTCTACGCGACGCTGCCGGTCGTGCTGATCGGCATCGGCAAGGACTGGGCGAGTCCGTGGACGGTGCTGCCCGACGGGGTACGCGAGCTGATCGCCGACCCGGAGCTCGCTGCGGTCCTGTTCGGCCTCGGGGCGATCTCGCTCGCCCGTGAACCCGACGGCGTGCTCGCCGAGTTCGCACGCCTGCGCCCCGGCCGTGGCGAACCGGTCCCGGCAGTGGCCGGAGGCGGTCCGGAACCGGACACGACGGTCACAGCGGAGCCGACCACCGCGGTACCGGCGCCCGCGGACGTGTCCGCCGCGACCGGTGGAATCGACCGTGGTGACGGGTCCGGTCCGGTTCCCACCGGTGTCGCCGCCGACAGCTCCACCGTCGATCCGTTGTTGACGGTGTCCGGGCTGGTCGCCGGCTACGGCGAGGTGACCGTGCTGCACGGCATCGACCTCCACATCGCCCCGGGGGAGGTCGTGGCCGTGATCGGCGCGAACGGCGCGGGCAAATCGACCCTGTGTGCGGCCCTGGCCGGGACGGTCACCCCGACCGCGGGCACCGTCACCCTGGCGGGTTCGGACCTGACCGCCACCGCCGTGCACCGTCGGGCCCGACAGGGCATGATCCTCGCACCCGAGGCCCGCGGCATCTTCCCCGGATTGTCGGTGGACGACAACCTGGCGATCCTGCTGCGCGACGAGGAACTGCGGCAACAGGCCAGGGACCGGTTCCCGATCCTGGGTGAACGTCGGGACCAGCTCGCCGGTTTGTTGTCGGGCGGGGAACAACAACAGCTCTCGATGGCCGTGGTGCTGCCGGACCCACCCGCACTGTTCATCGCGGACGAACCATCGCTCGGGTTGTCGCCGTTGGCGACCGGGACGTTGTTCGAAGCGATGGGGGAGCTGCGGGACCGGGGGACAGCGATCCTGCTGGTCGAGGAACAGGCCGGCCCGGCCCTGGCGATGGCCGACCGGGCGGTGGTCATGGACCTGGGCCGTGTCACCTGGACCGGACCGGCCACCGAGGTCGACACCGAACTGTTGGGAAGCGCCTACCTGGGTGGCTGACATGGCGTCGGGCACGACCCCACGTCGTGCCACCATCGTCCCGTGAGGATCCTGCCGCGGCGCTGGAACCAGGAGACGTTGTCGTGCGGGTTCTCCGGGCACATCACGCCGGCCGGTGGTGTGCGCCACCTGCGCCCCGGCGACCGTGCGTTGGGTGTGGAACTGGCCGACGGGACCCGGTTCGTACGGTGCGTCCGCTGCGACACCTGGTTGCGGAGCCGCCCCGAGGACCGGGACCGATCCGACGGACCGTGCCCCGACCACCTGCCGCCGCTCGACGAACTGGACCTTCCCCCGACGGGCGTGCTGCTCCGCGACGTGATCGTCGTGCGCGCCATCGCGGTGATCCGCGGGTTCCACAGCCTGGCCTTCGCGACCCTCGCGGTCGGCCTCGGGCTGTTGATGACCGACCTCGGTCGGGTGCAGCAGATCGGTGACAGCCTGCGTCGGACCATGGACGTGGCCGTCGACCACACCGGCCAGCAGGCGAGCCGATCGTTCATCACCGACACGCTCGGCGACATCGACGCGTTGCGGCCACACGCGTTGCGGATCCTGTTCGCGAGCGCCGTCGTCTATGCGGTGCTCGAAGGGGTCGAGGCGTTCGGGCTGTGGCGACAGAGACGGTGGGCGGAGTATCTCACCGTGGTCGCCACCGCCGGGTTCGTGCCCTTCGAGATCGCCTCGCTGGCCGACAGGATCACCGCGCCCCGGGTCGGCGCGCTGGTGGTGAACCTGGTGATCCTGGGCTGGCTGGTGTGGTCGAAACGCCTGTTCGGCTTGCGGGGCGGCACCCGGCGACTCGAGGAACGACGCCGTACCGAGCGGGAGCGGAGGCTCGCGTCGTTGTGAGGGTCGGTCAGAACACCGCGGGGCGGCGGGGACGGGTGTCGTCCAGGCTCCGCAACGGGTGCCGGCCGTCGACGTACCCGATGAACGGCGGGCAGATGTTGTACCCGAGCAGCTCGGCGAGCCGTTCGGGCAGCGCGGCCACGACCTCGGGGGGAACGGCCAGCACGTGGTTCTCCTGGGCCCGCAACCAACCGACGACGTACTCCAGGATCACCCCGAGACGCCGTCCCGTGGTCCGGTTCGCGCCACCGTGGTGCCACAGGCTGCCGCGGTAGAACAGCACCGACCCGGCCGACATCGTCGCCGGAACCGCTTCGTCGGGGTTCGGTGGATCGTCGGGTGTGCGAGTGTGGCTGCCCGGGATGACCATGGTCGCCCCGTTCTCGACGGTGAAATCGTCGAGCGCCCACATCGTGTTGACCACGACCTCGGGGTGGGGTCGGGTGAGCGGGTAGATCGTGTCGTCGGTGTGCAACATCTGGGCCACCTCGCCGGGGCCGATGTCGATACCCACCGGGGCCGACAGCTGGTAGTGCTCGCCGAGCACGGCATCGAGCACGCCGAGTACCCGTGGATCGGTCGCGATGTCGTCGAATCCGCGGACCTTCGCGAACAGGGCGTAGATGCGTCGTGTGCCGTGACCTTCGAAGTCGTTGCGTCCCGACGGTGTCGCTTCACGCACCGGTGCCAACTCGGCGTTCAACGCCGCGACCCGGTCGGCGTCGAGGAAACCCTCGACCACCGCACAACCGACCTCGTCCATCCCGGCGACGATGTCGTCGACCGTCGCGTCCCGGTCCAAACGCGGAATCGTGATCATGACACGGACCGTACCGGCTCGGCACCGCCGGCGACCACGCCCCGGGTGCGGGGTGCCCCGATGCGTTCGTAGAAGTCGACGATGCGGGCACACATGTCGGCGACGGTCGGCCACGAAGTCGGCAGGCCGGGGCGTCGGGACGGGTCCGTGCCCTGCTCCACGATCGCGGTCGCCAACGCGTCCACGTCACCGGGGCGGACCAGACATTCCGGGGGCAGGATCTCGGCGTTGCCGCCCACGTCGGTGGCCACCACGCCCACGCCGCGCATCGCCGCCTCCAACAGCGTGTAGGAGCAGTTCTCGAACACCGACGGCAGGGCGACCACGTCGACGCGTGCGAAGATCCGTCCGGCGTCGACGTGACCGGGGAACCCGACCCGGTCGCCAACCCCGGCGGTGTCGGCCCGGGCGACCAGTTCGGCGCGTGACGACCCGTCCCCGGCGATCGTCAAGGTCGCTCCCGGGTGCTCCGCGGCGATCCGCGCGAACGCGTCGATGAGATCCCCGATGCGTTTCTCGGGTGCGAGGCGTGACACCGCGGCGATCCGCAGGCCCGGTTCGCGGTCGGATCGGAGTTCGACCCGGTCGATGCCGTTGGGGATCACCGCGGTGGGCAGCGACGTGGGCAGCCCCCACTTGGCCAGCATCGCGGCACGGGTCGCGTGCGCGACCATGATCGCACCGTCGAGGCGGTGCTGGCGGAGCCGGTGCACCAGGGCCATCGCCCGGGCCGTCACGCCCGATTCGTGGTACACCTCGTCGTCGATCGCGATCCCGTGTTCGGTGGAGACCAGGCGTCCGTGCCGTCCCGCCCCGACCAGCGCGCCGATCACGTCGGCGTGCGCGAGGTGGGTGTGGACCACCGCCGGACGCAGGCCACGGACCGTCGCGTGCAGGGTCCGTACCGACGCCGCGGTGCCCGCCGCGGGGCCGAACAGGCCCGTACGGACGTCGATCCCGGCGGCCCGGGCACGTTCGGCGAACGCTCCGGGTGGACACAGCACGACCAGATCCCAGCCCGGCAGACCGTGACCCCCGACGTCGAGGACGTGGCGGGCGACGCCCCCCAGGTCCGAGACCGGGATCGCCCACAACGCCACGGGTCGGCCACGTGCGGGGTCGGTGGTCACACGGGAAGGGTATCCGAGCGTGTCCGGACGCTGGACGACGCGCACCTCGCGGCCGTGGTGGGGTTCACGCCCCGATCGGCGCGATCAGTTCGGGTCCGTCGTTGGCCGGGCGGTTCACCGCGGTGGAGACCTCGTCGGCGCTCAGCAGATCGTCGGGTGCGGCCACCAGCAGTCGTTCCCGTTCGGTCTCCCCGAGCGGGCCGGGCGCCAGCCACCGGTCCCAGTCCGGGGCGGCCACGATCACCGGCATACGGTCGTGGACGGCCCCGACCGTGGCGTTGGCGTCGGTGGTCAGGATCGTGAAGGTCCGCAACGGGGCACCGTCGGGGGCGCGCCAGGTCTCCCACAGCCCGGCCAACGCGAGCGGTGTGCCGTCGGTGGTGTGGAAGTGGAACGGCCGTTTGGGCGGTTTCTTCGCACCTTGTGGAATCCCGGCGTCCACGGCCGGGGGCGCCCACTCGTAGAAACCGTCGGCCGGCACGAGGCAACGGCGTTTCGCGAACGCGTTGCGGTAGGCATTCGACGTGGTCACCCGTTCCGAACGGGCGTTGATCATCCGGTTGCCGATCCCCGGATCGTCCGCCCAGTGGGGGATCAGCCCCCAACGCATCGTGCCGAGTTTGCGGACGGCGCCGTCGGCCGAGGTGGCCACGACCAACGCATCCCGGGTCGGTGCCATGTTGTAACGCGGGTGGTGGTCGTCAGGGTCGACCAGCGACTCGTCGACCCCGAAATGGTCGACCAGGTCCGACACCGGTGAGTACTGGGAGAACCGACCGCACACGCCCCCAGGCTAGGTGGTGCCGTCGGATCCGGTGCCGTGCGGCGGTCAGGCGGTCGGTTCGAGGATCGCGGTGGCGGTCTGTCCGACGTGCATGTGGCCGATGTAGCCGCCCGAATAGCCCGCGTGGTCCCAACCCGGGGGCAACACCGTGGAGAAGACCCGTCCGGGATCGGACCAGGACGGCTCCGCGGTACCGTCCGCCCACACCTTGAAGTCGATCACGTTCCCCTCGGTGCGACCGCACAGGTGCCACGGTGGGGTGATGAACCGCGGCGGCTCCGACCCGGAGAATTCGGTACCCGGGGCGACCACGTCGGCGAGGTTCCAGGTTGCCAGCGGCATCATCGGAGTCGGCAGTGCCGTGTCCCAGACGTGCACGTTGAACAGCCAGGTGCCGTGCCCCCAGACGTTCTCGGTGATCGTCACGGCCCGGATCCGCTCGTTGCCCGGCCCGCTCGAAGCGATGCGCATGGCCAAGCCGGGCTGCAGTGGCGCGCCGTCGTGTCCGGCGAAGGGGGTGTCCCAGGTCGTGCACGCCTGCCCGTCACGGACCGGTCCGACGTCCGTGGTCCAGAACAGCTCCCGGACGTTCGGGTCGTCGAGGTCGTCGGGTGCGGTGATCGTCACCGAGTCCGGGCCCGTCAGGTAGCCGAACGTCT
>CAZVFF010000078.1:0-3993 GCA_964626395.1 uncultured Iamiaceae bacterium
GGGTGGCAGCGGTTGGGGGCCGAACAGCCGCGCCGCGGCGGCCAGGGCGCCGCGGTGATCGTCGCCGAACGCGAACAGGTACCCGTCGTGGCGGACGCCCGGCTCCCGGGGCACCGCTCGGGGGCGGCGCCGCCCCCGACCCGGTTCGATCAACGCCGAGTCCGAATCGTCCACCACGACCCAACCGTCGCGGGACAACAGGCCCGGCCCGAGCCGTTGACGGTCCCATTCGTTGATCACCCCGGTGGCCGGATCGAAGTCCACGAACCGGGCGGTGCGGTCCCCGTCCCATCCGTCCAGGGTGCGGACGGTGCCGCCCAGGTTCCCGCGGCCACGGTTGCCGTGCCGCCAGGTGACGGTCGCGCCGTCGCCGGTGTGGATCTCCGCGTGCAGCCGTCGGGCGGTCGGCGGCCGGGTCGTGTCCTCGTAGCACAGCGTCACCGCGTCGGTGCGGACGACCAACCCGTCGCCGTCGACGGTCGCGTCGAACGGCACGCTCGGGAAGTTCCGGTTCAGGACGTCCACACTGGGACGGTCCTCGAACACGCCGTCAGCGGCGTACTCGATGCGCAACAACCGGGCGCCGAGGACGGTCACACGCACGTTGTGGTGGACGACCACGGCGGCGGGGTCGGGGACGATGTCGGTCACGATGGACGCCACCGTAGAACATGGACGCCACCGTAGAACGTGGCCGTGGCGCGGACGGCCCCCGGTGCTTGACGTCGGCACGGGCACCTGCTTGGTTGATGGGTCATGAGTGTCGATGCACGCACCCGCCGGGACGGCGACCACCGACCGGTGGATCCCGCGGTGTTCCTCGGCGACACACTTCCCCGCGCGTTGCAGGCCGCGGCCGACCGTCTCGCCCCGTGGTTGGCGCACCACGTTCTCGAACCGGTTGTCATCCTCGTCGAAGACGACCACGGGGACGGTGCGATCGACTCGGACCCGGTGACCCTCGAGGTCGTACACGGGCGGGTGCGGGCACGGGCCGGGATCCGGTCCGGCGAGGCCGGGACGGTGCGACTCACCGCCGGCCAACTCGACGACCTGGCCGTCGATCAGGTCACGCCGATCGGGTGGATGGCCTCGGGTGCGCTCCGGCTGGAACACACCACACTGGAGCAGCTGCTGGACTGGTGGCTCGTACTGCGCGCCGCATTGGACGGCACCACCCCGCATGTGCCGGGCGACGTCGACCTGGTCGATGGCGACGGTGCACCCTTGGACCTGTCGCGGTCGTTCCACGTCGGCGACGACGACCCCGATGAGATGCGCCACTTCCTGCAAACCGCCGGGTTCCTGCACCTGACCGGTCTGTTCACCGCCACCGAGATGGCGACGATCTCGTCCGACATGGACCGGGCCGTACCCGGCTACACCCGCGGCGACGGACGTTCCTGGTGGGCCCGCTTGGGGGACGACACCGACGCGCTGGTGCGCATGCAGGGCTTCGAAACCGAATCGTCGGCAGGAGCCGAACTGATCGCCGATGATCGTCTGGTCGGGCTGGGCGAGTTGACCGGCGACGGCCACCGGCCACCCACCGGGGTCGAGGCATTGTTCAAACCGCTCGGGGTGGTCGAGGGGATCTCGGACATTCCCTGGCACAAGGACTGTTCACTCGGGCGGCACAGCTACATGTGCTCGACCATGACCGTGGGGGTGTCGGTGACCGGCGCGGACGCCACGTCGGGACGGCTCGAGGTCGTGGCCGGTTCCAACCGGGCGCTCGTGTGGCCGGCCCCACGGATCCAACCCGGACTCGACCTGCCGGTCGTCCCGTTGCACACCCGGACCGGCGACTGCACGGTGCACCTGTCGTGCACGATGCACCGGGCCCGACCACCGGTCGATCGCCCCCGTCGGGTGTTGTACACGAGCCTGGGGTTGCCGCGGCTGGACGGCGCGACCGCCACCGACGCGGCGAACGCCCGGTTGCGGGCGATCCGGGAGGCCGCACCGACCACCGTGTCGCAACCCGCCTCGACGGTACGAACCTGACCGGTCCCGCCGCGCCGCGTTGTACGTGATGTCCACGGGCGATCCGGCGCGGACGTGCGCGTTCGCTGTCGGGTCGGGACGCTGCTTGCCGGAACAAGCGCGTTCGTGGGGTCCTGGACTCGAAGATGTGACGAAGTTGGTTGGCGGGGTGGGGTGCTTGCCGGAACAAGCGCGTTCGTGGGGTCCTGGACTCGAAGATGTGACGAAGTTGGTTGGCGGGGGTGGGTACGGTGCGGGGGTGTGGACACGACCGTGGGGTGCGATGGCGAGGGGGACGGCGTGACTCCGGGGACGGTGGGGGTGTCCGGGGCGTGACCGGACGGGTGGTGGCGTGAACGACCGGGCGGTCGTGGTCGGGTCCGGACCGAACGGGCTCGCCGCCGCGATCGAACTGGCGCGGGCCGGTCTGGCGGTCACCGTGTACGAAGCCGCCGAGACGCCCGGTGGGGGAGCCCGTACCGCGGAACTGACCCTGCCCGGGGTGCTCCACGACGTCTGCTCGGCGTTCCACCCGTTCGCGATGGCCTCCCCGTACCTGGCCACGCTGCCGTTGGCCGATCACGGCCTGCAGTGGTGCCACCCCGAGATCGACCTGGTCCACCCCCTCGACGGTGGCGACGCCGTGGAACTGCACCGCTCGCTCGATGCGACCGCCGGCGGTCTCGGCGCCGACGACGGGAAACGTTGGCGTCGACGCTTCGGCCCGCTCAGCCGTCGGCTCGACGACACCGCCCCGGAGTTCCTCGGTCCGCTGTTGCACGTCCCCCATCACCCGATCCTGCTCGCCCGGTTCGGCCTGGCCGCCATGCGCCCGGCCACATGGCTCGCCCGGTCGTTGGGTTCCGAACGCGCCCGAGCCCTGTTCGCCGGATCCGCCGCGCACGCGTTCCGCCCGCTCGACACCCTGGCATCCGCCGCGGTCGGCGTCGCGTTGACCGCGGTCGCACACCGCCACGGCTGGCCCGTGGCCCGGGGCGGATCCCAGTCGATCACCGACGCCATGATCGCCCACCTGGGATCGCTGGGTGGCGAGGTCGTCACCGGCCACCGGATCGACGACTTCGCCGAGGTCGCCGACGCCCGGGTGCGGATCTTCGACGTCACGCCGTCCGGCTTGGTTCGTATCGCCGGCGACCGGCTGCCGCCACGGGTGCGCCGCGCCTACGGCCGGTTCCGGCACGGGCCGGGCGCGTTCAAGGTCGATCTCGCCGTGGAGGGGGGCATCCCCTGGACCGCGGAGGCCGCGCACCGGGCCGGCACCCTGCACCTGGGCGGCACCTTCGAACAGGTCGCCGCCGCGGAAGCCGAGGTGTGCGCAGGCCGCATGCCCGACCGGCCCTTCGCCCTGGTCGGCCAGCAGTACCTGGCCGACCCGTCACGCTCCGCGGGGGACGTCCACCCGGTGTGGGCGTACGCACACGTGCCCAACGGCTACGACGGTGACGCCACCGAAGCCGTCATCGGCCAGATCGAACGGTTCGCGCCCGGGGTGCGGGACCGGATCGTGGCCACGGTGTCCACCGGCCCGGCCGATCTGGAACGGCACAACGCCAACTACCTCGGTGGCGACATCGGCACCGGCGCGAACGACCTGCGCCAGCTGGTGTTCCGGCCCCGGCCGGCGTTCGACCCGTACGCCACCGGGATCCCCGGCACCGCGCTGTGTTCTGCGGCCACCCCGCCCGGCGCGGGCGTGCACGGCATGGGCGGGTTCCACGCGGCCCGCTCCGCGTTGGCAACGATGAAACGCTGAGCGCGAGCCGTTCCGCCTCGGCGGTGATGACACGTCGGGCCCGGACCGGTTGCCGGCGACCCGATCCGACCGCGACCTCGGACGACCCCACCTCCGGTTGACGCCATCGCCGCTGCGGTGACGGGTTGCTCCGCCGCGACGCCCGGACCACGGTCGACCGCCGACACGACCCGTTCGGATCCACTAGAACGTGTTCCAGGTCACATCCGCACGGAACCGACCGACCGGGGAAC
>CAZVFF010000078.1:4003-9443 GCA_964626395.1 uncultured Iamiaceae bacterium
CCGTCGACCACGACACCTGGTCACGGTTGCCCCGCCGCGACCGCATCGCGCCGATGGCCCGCCACTTCGGCGAACACGGCTTCGGATCCCCCGATGTCGTCGTGCTCGGCTACGTGGTCAAACTCGTCGTGTTCGTCGCTGTGGCCTGGGCGTTCATCCTGTCCACCCCCGGCATCGACGGCTGGTTCTCGGTGGGGGACTGGTGGCGCCACCCCGCGGTGTTCTTCAAGTTCGCATTGTTCACGATGCTGTGGGAGGTGCTCGGCCTGGGCTGCGGCTTCGGGCCGCTGAACCTTCGGTTCACCCCGCCCATGGGTTCCGCCCTGTACTGGTTGCGACCCGGCACGATCCGCCTCCCACCCTTCGGGGGGAGGATCCCCGGCACAGCGGGTGACACCCGCACCGTGGTCGACGTCGTGCTGTACGCGGCCTTTCTGGTCGCCACCGTCGTCGCCCTGTGGGGCGCGATGACCCGCACCCAGGTGGCCGTGGTCGTGGCATTGCTGGTGCTGGTGGGTCTGCGCGACCAGGTGATCTTCCTCGCCGCCCGGGCCGAGGTGTACGGGTCGTTCGCGATCGTGTGGCTGTTCGCCGACGCCGACGTGCTCACCGGCGGCAAAGCCGTCATGTTGATGGTCTGGTGGGGCGCCGCGGTGTCCAAGATCAACCGGCACTTCCCGTCGGTGCTCGCCGCCATGCAGTCCAACAACCCGTTCCTGCGCTTCGGCGGCGTCAAGAAACGCTTCCACCGGGACTTCCCCGACGACATGCGCCCCGGCCCGCTCGCCGCCGTGGTCGCCCACTCGGCCACCGTCGTCGAGCTGGTCGTGCCGACCGTGCTGTTCTTTTCATCCGGCGGGACGTTGACCACCGTGTGTGCGTTCATCATGATCGCGTTCCACCTGGGGATCATCGCCAGCGTCCCCATGGGCGTGCCGCTGGAATGGAACGTGACGATGATCGCCGGGATCGTGTTCCTGTTCCTCGCCCACCCCGGGATCGCCTGGTCGACGCTCGCGTACCCGGTCCTGATCGCGTTGCTGGTCGCGGTGTTGCTGGCGGGGATCGTGGCCGGCAACCTGCGCCCGGACCGGGTGTCGTTCCTGATCGGCATGCGCTACTACGCCGGCAACTGGGCCGCGACACTCTGGTGTTTCCGCGACGAGGAGGTGCTCGACCGGCTCGACGCCAACACCGTCACCGCCACGATGCTGCCGCACAAGCAGTTGGAGAGGATCTACGGCTCCGCGGAGGAGGCGGCGATCCCGTTGCACATGGGCTACGCGTTCAGAGGCTTCCACTCCCACGGCAAGGCGCTGTGGTCGCTCGTGCCCGAGGTCTGCGGTGACGCCGCCGAGAACTACACGGTCATGGACGGCGAACTGATCGCCGGGATGGTGCTGGGCTGGAACTTCGGCGACGGCCACCTGCACGACGAGAAACTCGTCGCGGCGTTGCAGAAACGCTGCGGGTTCGCCCCCGGTGACGTGCGGGTGATCATCGTGGAGTCCGAACCCTTCGGAAAAGGCACCCAGGCGTGGCGTCTGTTGGACGCCGCGACGGGGCCGATGGGAAGCGGCTGGTGCGACGTCGACGACCTGGTGAACGGCCAACCGTGGTCCGACGACATCCCCCTGCACCGCGACCCCGTCTGAAATTCGGAGCGGAGTCGTCCCCGGCGGGTGGAACCGCTCCAAACTTCGAAAGCGTCGGTCGACCCCCGTCGAAATTCGGAGCGAAATTGTCGTTGGCGGGTCGATCCGCTCCGAATTTCGGAACGTGCCGGGTCAGAGGCGGGGGACGACCTCGTCGGTGACGGTGCGCAGGTAGCGCCACGCGACTTCCGGGTCGAGCCCGCCGATCAGCGGGTTGAGCTGCAGCACGTTGCCGGACCGGATGAAGCCGACCGCCTCGTCCACCGACATGATCCGGTGACTGCCCTGCTCCGCGCGCAGCTCGTCCAGGTCCCGGGCCACCGACATGCTCGCGGTCTGTGCCGCGGCCGGGTTCGCAGCGGCGTAGGTGTGCACGTCGTGCAGCAGGTGCGGGCCGAGCTCGCGCCACGCGGCGTCGACGTCGTCGGCGACGAACACCGTGGTCGGCATGTCGGGTGGGGGGACCAGACAGAACCCGGGTTCGAACCCGTGCGCACGGCACTCGGTGCGGTACAGCTCGATCAACTCCCGGCCGCCACCTTGCGCGAAGAACCCCAGGCCGTGCCGTGCCGCACGTCGCACCGCGGCGGGGCTGCCACCGCCGATGTACAGGACCGGCCCCCCGGGCGTGAACGGAGCCGGGGTCACGTGGATCCGCCGCCCGTCGTGGGTGAACGGTTCGCCCGTCATCGCCTGCAGCAGCACGTCCAGGTGCGCATCGGCGATCTTCCCGCGACGACCGAACTCGACACCCAGGTGTTCGAACTCGACCTCGCGGTAGCCCACGGCGAGCACATGGCTGGCACGCCCACGGCTGAGGATGTCGAGTACGACGAACTCCTCGGCGAGGCGCACCGGATCGTGCAGGGGCAACACCAGCGCCGCGGTCATGATCGGCAACGTGGTGGTGCGGGCCGCGATCGCGGCGGCGATCAGCAGGGGAGCGGGCACGTAGCCGTCGTCCATCGTGTGGTGCTCGGACACCACCGCCGCCACCGCACCCCGCGACTCGGCCCAGGCGGCCATCTCCGGGGCCGCGGTGTACAGGTCGGCAGCCGGCGCCCCGAAGTCCGGTGCGCGCAGGTCGAAACGCATGATGAACACGCTGCCGATCATGGCAGAGACCGTGTGGTCGGGGACCCACCCGGCGTCGGCCTCCGGGCTTCGGGAGGTGGCACCGGGCCCCACCGGCCCGCAACGCGACGAAATTCGGAGCGGGTCGGCCCACCGGGGACGATTCCGCTCCGAATTTCCGGAGGTACGGTCGCGGTCCATGCGCGTCGTGTCGTTGCTGCCGTCCGCCACCGAGATCCTGTTCGCCGTCGGAGCCGGGGACGACGTCGCCGGGGTCACCTTCGAATGCGACGAACCGGCCATCGCCCGTGAACGCTGCCGGATCGTGTCGGACTCGGCGCTCCCGCAGGGTCTGGACGCCGGAGAGATCGACCGGGTCGTCCGGGAGCGGATGGCCGCCGGTGAGGACCTGTACACCCTGGACGCCGGTGCCCTCGCAGAGATCGACCCGGAACTGATCGTCACCCAGGACCTGTGCGCGGTCTGCGCGGTCGATGTCGGCGAGGTCGATGCCGCTCTCGACCATCTGGGCTGCAACGCGAATGTGCTCACGATCGACCCGATGCGCCTGGACGAGGTCCTCGAATCGATCGTCACGATCGGTGAAGTGGTCGGCCGCGGGGGGCGGGCCCGGGCGGTCGTGGCCGGGCTGCGGGAACGCCTCGACCGGGTCGCGTCGGTCGCGGCCGGCCGGGCCCCGCCACGGGGCCCGGTGGGGGGGGGGGCCGGCCCGCCGGGCAGCGCGGGACACTGGATCCCCGACCTGGTCACCGCCGCAGGAGGCGAGCCGGTCCTCGGCGCGCCCGGAGGCCGGTCGACGGCGGTGACCTGGGACGACGTACGGGCGAGCCGACCCGACGTGGTCATCGTCGCGCCGTGCGGGTTCCGCACCGACGGGGCGCAACGGCTCGCGGAACAGGTGTGCGCGGCCGGGGTCCTGCCCGCAGGTGCCGCGGTGTGGGCGGTGGACGGCGACGCCGCCTACACCCGCCCGGGGCTCCGCCTGGTCGAAGGCGTCGAGGCGTTGGCCGCGATCTTCCACCCCGACCTGACCGCGACGTACCCGGTCGCCACGCATCCACGGGTACGGGTCGACGACGCGCGGGCCGGGATCGGGTGATCGATTCCCGGCACCCCACGGGGAGCCGTGCGCGGCGTCCCCACGCCCGCTGTGACCACGGGGATGTGCGATCGGGTTGAACCCGGGCGAACGTCGGTGCCGCCGAGGCGGCCGACGTTCGATCGTCCCGGTCGCGATGGTGTGGGCAATGTTCGCGTCCCTCAGAGCGCGGTGAGGCGGTCTCCGACGAACCGGTAGATGTTCTCGTGTTTGTATCCATACGTGCCCCCGGCACGTCTGATGTGCGGCTCGAACGTGAACAACGGAACATCACCCAGACGCGTCGTGTTCCCCGATTCCAGCCAGACCCGGTCGGCCATCGACCGGGCGATCGAATGGCCGAGGTTGCCGCGGAAGTCGAGGTTCTCGTAGCCGAGTTCGGCGATGCGTGTGTTCATCGTCCCGGCCAGTTCGGTGAACGTCATGGCCGGCGTCGCGACGTCGACGAGGTCGTGGTGCAACACGTACTCGGCCGCGATGCCGTCCCGCCATTCACCGCACGAGGTGTCGCGGGCGTCTTCGAGGGCGACACCGTTCTCGACGACGAGGGTTCGTGCGAAGTCACCCCGGATCCCGTCCCGTTGCGGACTGCAGTCGATGGTCAGCAGTTCGTCTTCGCCGACCGTGTGGTCGGCCGTCCGGTAGTCGCGACCCGAGATCGATTCGGTGGTGCCTGCCCCGGCGTGGATGAACGCGCCGACGCCCCAGTACCAGAACGAGTCCGCACCCAGCGTCCGCATGGTCCGCTCGCAGAAGGTTCGGATGTCGACCAGGGTCCGTCCGGTCCGGATGTGTGTCCGTGTCGCTTCCAACGCACGACGGGCGATCTCCTGGACGCCGGTGTGTCGGAGCACCTTCCGACCGTACCCGTGCCCGCACGTGCGGGCCGTACCCGGCGAAATTCGGAGCGGATCGGCCCGTAGGGGACGATTCCGCTCCGAATTTCGGAAAGGGGGCGGGGGTGGGTTATTCGATGGTGGCGAGGAGGTCGCCGGCGGAGACGGTCTGGCCGGCCTCGATCTCGATGGCGGTGACCTCGCCGTCCTTGTCGGCGGTGATGTTGTTCTCCATCTTCATCGCCTCGAGCACGCAGATCGTGTCGCCCTGGGCCACCGTGTCGCCCACTGCGACCGACACCTTGGTGACGGTGCCCTGCATCGGCGCGGCGATCTGACCTGCACCGGCGGCCTTCGCGCCGGCTTTGGACGCCGAACGGCGCGGGCGGGGCGCCGTGGCACCCGCGCCGCCCGAGGCGGCCACCGGAGCCATCGACGATTCGGGCACCCACATCGCCACCTGGTAGCGACGCCCGTTCACCTCGACGTCGACGTCACGCTTGACCTTGGCCTCACCGTCGTCGCCTGCGGTCTCGGCCGGGGCCGAGTCCACACCGGTCAGGTCCAGGACCGACTCGACCCAGTTGGTGGAGTACTTGATCTGGTGGAAATCGGGGTGTTCCAGGATCGCCTTGTCGGCCGGGATCGTCGTCGCGATGCCCTCGATGACGAACTCGTCGAGCGCACGCAGCATGCGGGCGATGGCGATCTCACGGTCCGCACCCCACACGCACAGCTTGCCGACCAGGTTGTCG
>CAZVFF010000079.1:0-9437 GCA_964626395.1 uncultured Iamiaceae bacterium
CTCGCCGAGGGCCGACACGGCGCGGCGGTGGGTGCGTCCGACCACCTGGCGATGGTCGTGTCCACCGGGGTCGGTGGGGGTCTCGTGCTCGACGGCCGTCTCGTCGACGGCGCCTCCGGCAACGCCGGGCACATCGGCCACGTCGTCGTGGTCCCCGACGGTCGCCGTTGTGTCTGTGGCAGCACCGGATGTCTGGAGGCCGAGGCGTCGGGCACCGCGATCGCGGCGATCACCGGGCTGCCGGCGGCCGACGCCGACACCGTGATGCGCCGACGCACCGGCACCCTGGTGGGCCGGGCCGTCGCGGCACTGGTCGTGGCCTGCGATCTACGGCTGGTGTGCGTGGGCGGGTCCGTGGCCCTCGGTTACGGCGACGACTTCTTCGACGCGGCGAACGCGGAACTCGCCCGCGTCGCCCGGATCGACTACACCACCGGGGCGCGGATCGTGCCCGTCGGCCTCGGCGTCGACGGCCCCCTGGTCGGGGCGGCGTGCGTCGGCCGACGGTCGTACGGACCGGCCTGAACCGCCGATCCCCGTACGCCCGCGTCGGGGTGGCGCCCCGGCCGGGGTTGTTCTTTGCACCGGCGGTGCCACGGTGACCCGGTTCGAGTGCAGAGAACGGTCGCGTGTCGACAGCGGGTTCGCGGACGGTCGTACCGGGCGGGTCAGCCCGAACCGGCGATGCGGATCACCAGCGTGGTGCCCTCGACATCCACGGTGAAGGGCCGTTCACCGTCGACGCCGATCGCGAACGTGGTCATCCCCTCGAAGCTGCCGCCGTGGGCGACCTGGCGGACCACATCGAACCCGGACGTGTCGACCATGTCGTCCGAGGTGGCGACCGTCGGCGCGAAGTCCCCGGAAGCCGGGTCGTAGGTGGGTGAGTCGATCACCACCGACAACGCGTGGTCACCTGCGACCGGTACGGGGTCGCCGCTGCCCGGCCGGGACACCACGTCGACGTACTCGACGCGGTAGCCCGGGGCCCCGGCATCGTCGTCCAACCCGATGCGGACCTCGTCCGTGCACTCGTCGCCGTCACCGGTGACCGACACGATCGGGGCGTTCAACCCGATCTCGGCCGTCTCGGCGCCGGTGTCCCAACCGGCGGTCCCGTCACAGGAGACCGTCGTGGACGTGGGTGGCGCCGAGGTGGTCGGCGACGACGACGGGTCACAGCCGTCGTCGTCGGTCGGGGTCACGGTCACCGAACCGGACGTCGTGTCGTCGATCACCACCGACGTGTTGGCCACGACCAGGTAGATGTCATCGGATACGCAGAACTCGGCACCGTCGGCGTCGACGACCTCGCGGGTGTAGTCACCGTCGGGTCCGGGCACGAGCGCTTCGACCGACACGGTCGCACCCGAGGGGACCTCCAGGTCGGTGGAGATCTCCACCGTGACCGGCACCTGCTGTGACGCGTCCGTGGCGACCTGTCGGTAGCGGTAGCCGAGGCCCGGGACGTCCGCCAGATCGAACTCGACCGGCTCGTCGCCGAGCGACTCGGGGGTCATGTCGGGCATGAGGCCGTCGGCGAGACCCGGCAGGACCTCCCCCAGGCGGGGTTCGATCGGGTCGCCGGGCAGGTCGGCGTTGAACAAACGCATCGCGAACTCCGGGAACGCCTCTTCCAGGTCCATTCGTTCGCCCAACGCGTTGATCATCGCACCGCCGGGCTCACCGGTCGGGGTCGAGCCCACCGACTCCCACAGGTCGAAGATCGTTTCCGCTCCGGCTTCCTGTTCGATGAACAGCGCGAACAGGTACGCCTGGTAGCCGTGCTGCCAGTCGTCGTCGTGGATGGACAGCGGGGAGTCCTGCAACGCCGACGGCCGGTAGGTGCCACGGTCTTCGGCGTCGAGTTCCC
The DNA here is from genome assembly GCA_964626395.1 of uncultured Iamiaceae bacterium. Taxonomy (GTDB): domain Bacteria; phylum Actinomycetota; class Acidimicrobiia; order Acidimicrobiales; family Iamiaceae; genus JAFDWI01. The sequence goes on from CAZVFF010000079.1 coordinate 1,874, forward strand.
GTTGGACCCATTTCACCGACGCCCAGTTGGCGAACGCGTCGTAGGCCCAGGCACTGCCGTCGGCGAGACCGGCGAGGTGGCCGTAGTGGGAGAACTGCTGGACGTGGAACAGTTCGTGCACGAGCGTGTAGGCCAACAACAGGGGGCTCTGGTCCGGGTCGGTCCGGTACACCACGTAGGCGCTGGAGGTGGTGCCGGTCTGCGGCGCCGCCCGCATCGTCGCCGCGGAAGCGGCGTCCCCGAGCTGTCGTTCGTTGCCGTCCCGGTACGGCGCCATCCACCCGTCGGGGAGCGCGTACAGGTCGATGCGTTCGTCGGAATCGGGGTGGTCGTGCGCGTCCGGATCGTCCGGAATCGGTGTGCCCAGCCCGTCGGGTGCGTCGGCGAACATGGGGGACGCGAACCGGGTCAACGCTTCGACGGTCTCGTCGATCACCGCGGTGGCGTGGTCCTCGCCGACGTCCGGGCACGCCCAGACCCGCAACGGCAGGTCGGGGACGGTGTCCGAGATCCATTCCGACGCACAACGGTTCGGTTCCTCGCCCGCGGCGGCCGCACGTCCCCGGCCACTGGTGCCGGTCGATTCACCGTCGGCGAGGCTGAACGCGCTCTGCGGATCGGAGGGACGTTTGAAATACGGGGCGACCTTGGCGCGGATGTCGCCAGGCAGGTCGTCGAGCGACTCGCCGGCAGCGGTGAGCACACCGATGTCGTGTGGTGCGGGTGCGCCCCGGAATTCGGTGGGCAGTCCCGGGTCCCCGAACTGCGCCCACACGTGGTACAGGGTCGCGGTCTCCTCGTCGATCTCACCGGCCTGCAATGCCGCGTCGATCCGCTCGGCGGACGACGCGTCCCGGGACAGCTCGTCGAGCACCGATGTCGACCCCGACCGGTCGGATCCGGACTCGTCGGACACCGATGTCGAACATGCACCGATGAACAGCACCACGGTGAGCAGTGCCACCACCGGTAGGACGGCGTGTCTCCTACGCCGGTAACGGTTTTCGTGGGAAACGGGCACCGGAATCCTCTCGCGCGCGATCGCAGCGGACGGTACTACACCCGCCCGTTTCTCCGCTTCCGTCGGTGGCGGCCCGTCGTTCCCGGAGCCGAGGGGTGATCAGCCCGCCGCAGCCGAGGACGCCTGCACCGATGGGGCGACCAGGGGCCACGGCCGTTCCCGTTCGACGGCCAGGGCGACGTCGAACAGCAACCCGTCGTGGTGGTGGGGCGCCATGACCTGCATCCCGACCGGCAGACCGTTCACGGTGCCCGCCGGGATCGACACCGCCGGGTTGCCGTAGAGGTTGGCGAGCATGGTCAACCCGCCCATCGCCACGAAGTCGGGGAACGAGCGGTTCGCGATCTCGATCAGCTTGTTCGGCAGCGTGGGTGCCGCAGCCGACGCGCCGCGGATGGTCCCGAACAGGCCGCGCATGACCCCACGCCCGACGGTGCTGCCTTTGAGCAGCTTCACGATCTCGGGTTCGGGTGCCGAGGTTCCCGACTCCGCGGCGAACGCCGGACCCGGGTTGGTGGCCGACACGATCAGGTCGGCCCGGTGGAACGCGGCGGCCATCGCCTCGTTGGCCTGCACGCGTTGCTGTTCGGCCTTGGCGGCGGTGTCCAGGTTGTACATCGAACGGGCGATCAGCAGACCCAGGTTGATCTCGTCGGTCAATTCGCCGGCGCATGCGGGCCAGCGTCCGTCCAGCTCGGGCAGCAGCGTGGCGAGGTTGCCCATCGCCCACTGGGCCGACAGGGTCGGGATCTCCAACGACACCTCGACCCGTTTCATGCCGTTCGCGGCGATCATCGCCTCGGCGTGTTCGATCAGGTGCTCCTCCACACCGTCCTCGAGCACCACACCGGAGAACGACGGGATGATTGCGACACGCAGACCCTCCAGGTCGTGGCTGCCCAACGCCGCCTCGAAGCTCGGGTGCGCGGGCAGGCTGGTCGGGTCCGCGTAGTCCGGGCCGGAACACACGTCGAAGAACCGTGCGGCGTCCCGCACCGAGCGTGCCAGACACCCCAGCACCACGGTGTTCGGGCGCATCCACGCGTTGGGGGAACGGGGGATCCGTCCGAAGGTGCCCTTCATGCCCAGCAGCCCGGTGTACCCGGCCGGGATGCGGATGGAACCGCCGCCGTCGCCACCCGAGGCGATCGAGACCAGCCCGCCGGCCACGGCCGACGCCGACCCCGACGACGAACCGCCCACGGTGTGGCCGTGGCGCCACGGGTTGTGGGTGACCCCGTTCAATTTGGTGACCGACACGTTCAACCCACCGAACTCCGACGCGGTGGTGAGCCCCACCGGGGTGATGCCGCCGGCGTCGATGAACCGCTCCACGTTCAGCGCGGTGTGGTCCGCGATGCGGTCGGCGAACACCAGCGAGGCTTCGGTGTGGGGCCAGCCCTCCACCGGTTCGAGTTCCTTGATGCCCGCCGGCACCCCGCCGAAGGGTTTGGTCAGGTCCGCGTTCGCGGCGGCACGGTGGGCCCGTTCCGGGTCCAGGTGGCTGAACGCGTTCAGGTCGCCGGATCCGATCGCCGCCAGGGTGGCGTCCAGTTCCTCGGTGGGGGAACGTTCACCCGCCCGGAACGCGTCGACCAGAGATGATGCATCGCCCTGCCACGGAATGTCGGTCATGGCTGTGATTGTGTCACGGTCCGCCGGGCCGACCGAAGTGGTTCCCGGCGTCGCCGGTCGAACTCAGGTGGACACCAGCGCGAGCACCTCGGACACCGAGGCCTGCCCGTCGAACACCTTCTCGCCGTCACGCAGCGCAACCGACCGGTCGACCCGTTCGACGAACTCGGGGTCGTGGGTGGCCACGACCACGGCCGCGCCGTCGCTGTGGACCTCGTCGAGTACGTCCAGCAGGGTGTTCTTGCCCGGCTGGTCCAACCCGACGAAGGGCTCGTCGATCAGCAGCAGCGAGAACGGGCGGGCGATCCCCAGGATCAGGGAGGTCTTCTGGCGCAGGCCGCGACTGAACCGGGCCGGCAGGTCGTCCAGGCGGTCCTCCAGTCGGAATCGTTCGGCCAACTCCTCCGCGTAGCCGTCGAAACCGTTGCCGCCGTGCAGGCGGGAGATGTACTCGACATGTTCGCGGACGCTCAGGTCGTCGTAGAGCACCGGGTCGTCGGGCAGGAACGACGTCGTGGCCCGGGCCGGGACCTCGCCGACGGGCCAACCGGCGATGTACACATCGCCGTCGGTGGGTTCGAGCAGTCCGGCGACCCTGCGCAGGAACGTGGACTTGCCCGAACCGGTGTGTCCGATCGACTGACCCGCCTCGACGGTCAGGTCCAGGGGGTGCAGGGCGGGCAGGTCGGCGTAGACCTTGGTCAGCCCGACCGATTCGATCGCCGGTGCGGCGTCAGCGCTCATCGTTCGTCCTCGTCATCTTCGTCGTCGTCGTTCTCGTCCCACTCGTCGTCGTTCTCGTCCCACTCGGCCTCGTCGTCGAGGTCCTCGTCCGACCATCCGTCGTCATCGTCGGGTTCGTCGTCGTCGAGGTCGTCGTCTTCCCATTCGTCATCGTCGTCATCGTCCCAGTCGCCCTCGTCGTCGGGTTCGTCGTCCCCGTCCCAGTCGTCATCGTCGTCCCAGTCGTCGTCATCGTCGGGCTCGGGTTCGGCCCGACGCTCGGATCGACGGGAGGCCGTGGCGCCCTGACGCTTCTCCTTGGCGGACTGCTTGGCCGACTGCTGCTGTTTGGCCTCCTCCATCGACTGGCGCCACCAGGCCCGGATGTCCTCGCGGAACCGGACCCACACCGCGATCAGGATCGCGATGAACACGCCCGCGAGCCCGGCACCGATCTGCGATGACCACGGCGCGTCGCCGGCGTCGACGGCGGCCCAGGCGGCCAGGAAGGGCAGCACCCCCAGGATCGACAGCAACGGTGGCCACACGGCCCGCAGCACGTTCTTCATTCCGGCGAACTCGGGTGGCAGCATCGCGGACACCTCGTCGCTCGCCGATGGCGCGCCCATCAGGGTGCTCACCACCGCTCCACCCAGCCCGAGGAGCGTCATGGGGATCAGTGCGATCGCCGCCAGCTTCAAGGCGTCGGTGCCCGGGTCGGTCGCGACGATCACGCCACCGGCGATGATCGAGACCGCGAACATGACGACCGCCGGTGCCGCCAGGTGGCGGACCAGCAGCTCGCCGATGTCGACCGGGAACGCCTCGGCACGGGTCGGATGGTCGCTCTCCTGGGCGAGCGGTTCGATCGCGTCCAATCCCGCGACCCACATCGCCAGCCCTGCCAGGGCGACCAACGGGAGCGTGCCGTCGAAGGTGCCCCGGGCCGAGAAGCCGACGATGACGGCGACGATCACCAGGCGCACCAGACGGGACGCCGGGAAGCGCAACACACTGCGCATCCCGCGGGAGAACACCAGACGCTTCGGGGGACGTTTGTAGTGACCGGATCCGAACCAGGGTTTTTCCCGTGGCAGTTCCTGGGCGAGCTGACGACGGAGCACCAGCACGGTGCGGAGGTCCTGCAGGGTCACCGCGAACCGGAGTTGACCGACCAGTTTGGTGCGTCGTTCGGCGAGCTCGATCGACAGTCCGGCGATACCGAGCAGCCCCCACGCGGCGAGCAGGATCCCCACCAGTGCGGGCACGATCGCGACCCAGTCGAACTGCAGGGGCCACAGCGCCATGCGTCCCAGGAAGGTCATGGGTGCGGTCGTGGACTGCTCGGCGATGTCCACGATCGACCAGGTGACCACGACCAGTCCGATGAGCGTGGCGAGCCAACGTGGGATCCGTTGCCCGGCGGCGACGAGTGCCGAACCGGCACCCAACAGCACGGTGGCCAGACCGAACGCGGCGCCGTACCCGATCAGCTCGGCCAGGTTCGCGCCCAGTCGGTGGCGTGCGAACAGCCCGGCCGCGGCACCCACCAGGATGCCGACGAACACGAACGACCGGAGCTGACGGATCGCCGGACCGCGCAGCGCGTACGCACGGGGCAATGCCGACATCAGCACGTGACGAACGTCGGGCTGTTCCAACGCGAGCGGACCACCGCGGCTGCCCGAACGCAGTCCCGCCATCACGACCAACGCGGGTAACAGACCCAGCACCGCGGGGCCGCGGCGGACCAGGTCGGCCAGGCCCGCGTCGTCCAGAGGGGTTCCGCCCGCGGCCCCGGAGATCGCGATGAGCGCGACCGTTCCCAGGATCGCGGTGATGTACACCTGGTACATCGCGTCGACCCAGTGGATGTCGGCGAGACGTTTGCGGCGCCGGGCCCGGCGCATCTCGATGAATGCGTCGATCGTCGGATCGGCCGTGGACACGAGTTCCCACGCTACAGGCGTCCGGATGTGCCTCCGAAGTCCGCGACTCCTGCAGGTGGGACGGCACGTCCGTCGCCGCCCGGCGAGCGGGGTGGGGCCCGCCGATGCCCCGGCGGCCGGATCGACGCGCCGGTGGGCGCGGGAGCATCGAGCGCGACGCGAGCTCTCCCGCTGGCGTGCGCGGGCCCACGTTGCAGCGACTCCCATGAGGGGCGGATCTTCGGGTCGGGTTCGGGCCCGGGCCGTTGGATGGGAAGCGCCCGGTGGGCCGTCGAGTCCAGTGTCGGAGCGACAACTGGTGGGTCGGAGAACCGAGAACTTCGAAAAGTCGCTATGACGTGGTCCCACCGGAGATCCCGACTGGTGCACCGCGCCGCAGGTTCGGAACCGCGCCCGCGGGCATCAGGGCCGGCAGATGATCTGGCCGACCAACGTCGCGAAGAACGCGTCCGGGTGGGCGGCCCAACGTTTCCAGCCTTCCGAGATCCGTTGCAGGTCCGCGGCGGTGCCGAAACCCTCGTCGACGATCTGTCCCGCGATCGCCGAGTGCACGATGCGCTCGGCCCACATCCCACCCCAGAACCGGGCCCGCCCGGGGGTGGCGAAACACCAGGCGTCCGCGGACGCGGTCACGTCGGTGAATCCGGCGGCGTGGGCCCAGGCGACCAGGTGCGTCCCGGCGTCGGGTTCTCCGCCGTTGGCGCGGGCAACCCGCCGATACAGCTCCCGCCACTCGTCCAGTTCGGGGATCTCCGGGTACCAGGTGAATGCCGAGTAGTCGCTGTCGCGTGCCGCCACGATTCCGTCGGGTCGGCACACCCGTCGCATCTCGGTCAGTGCGGTCACCGGGTCGGCGACGTGTTGGAGCAGCTGGTGGGCGTGGACCACGTCGAACGAGCCGTCGTCGAAATCCATCGCGTGCACGTCACCGACGGCGAAGTCGACGTTGTCGATCCAGCGTTGGCCGCACTCCGCGCGGGTCAGTGCGAGCGCCGCCTCGGTGTGTTCCAGTGCCGTGACGCGCCCCGGGGCCACCGCTTCGGCCAGGTCCGCGGTGATCGTGCCCGGTCCCGAGCCCACATCCAGGAGTCGCTGGCCGGAACGCAGGTGGGGCAGCAGATACGCGGCCGAGTTCGCCGCGGTACGCCACCGGTGCGACGCCAGCACCGTGTCGTGGTGCCCGTGGGTGTAACGGGGGGAGTTCATCGAGTGTCCTGGCTCGTGGGGGCTGGTCGTATTCTCGCCTGCGTGCTCGCCGACCGGATCCGGCCACGCCCGGTCCCTCCGCCGCCCGAACGCGGCGAACTTCGGGAGGTTCCCTGGGCATGCCCGAGGGAACCTCCCGAAGTTCGATGAGCGAGGGTCGCGGCTACTCCTCGACGAGTTCGATCAGGGTGCCGAAGCTGGTTTTGGGGTGCACGAACGCGACCGTCGTGCCCCGTGAGCCGGGCCGGGGGGCCTCGTCGATGACGCGGCCGCCGTGATCCTTGACCGACTGCAACGCGACCGCGCAGTCCGCGACGCGGTAGCCGATGTGGTGCAGTCCCTCGCCCTTCTTGTCCAGGTACACCGCGACCGGGGAATCGTCCCGGGTGGGGGTGAGCAGCTGGATGTAGGAGTCCGCGACCTTCAACAGGGCCTCCTCCACGCCGTCGGAGTCGACGACCTCGCGGTGGTCGACGGTGGCGCCGAAGGTCTCCCGGTAGAAGTCGATGGCGGCGGGCAGGTCGCGCACCGCGATCGCCACGTGGTCGATCTCGGTGAACAGCGACTCGTCGCCGGCGGTGGTTTCGGCGTCGGGGATGTGGCTGTCGGCGCCGCCGGATCCGTCGTCCTGGTTGGGGTTGCGTGCTGCGATGGCCATGGGGGTCCTCCTCTGGGGAACGGTGCGGGTCGACGTGCGGATCGGCCCGCCGGACGGGACGCGGGGGTCAGCCCGCCGAGCGGAACAGCGTGATCTTGTCCTCGCCGACCTCTTCCCGGAACGCGGGGTCGTCGATGCCGAGGCCCTCCTCGGGGGCCAGGCACAGGATGCCGACCTTGCCCTCGGTCTCGTTGCGGTGCACCGCGAGGGTGGCCTCACCGACCTCCTCGAGGTCGTACACCCGGCTCAGCAGCGGCTGGATCTTGCCTTCACAGACCAGCTGGTTGGCGGCCCAGGCCTCCTTGTAGTTGGCGAAGTGCGACGACACGATCCGCTTCAACTTCATCCACAGGTGCCGGTTGTCGTATTCGA